>CAYZDF010000024.1:0-40243 GCA_964477085.1 uncultured Gracilibacteraceae bacterium
TTTCATTTACTCGGTGATACAGGTATTGACAAATTGTAAAACGGTTTATGCAACGCTAATGAAAATATATTAATTTATTAAAACTTGACAAGGATCCAAAAGTATAATTAACAACCTCTAAGGAACTAGGTTTGAATAGTAACATTCATGGGAGTGATATATATGGGCGTAAAATTGGCTTTTTTGGCACCGTGGCCTGAAATAGCTGCATTCGTGACACAAATTGCTGACGAGCAAAAGGAGTCGGTAACAATTATTGAATGCATTGATATTGTAGAAGAAATTTGTCAGAAAGAAAAAATTGAAGCCATTATTGCTCGTGGACCTTATGTAAATACGATTCGCAAAAAAACTTCCATTCCCGTAATCAACTGCGAGCCAACCGCTTTTGACCTTTTCAAAGCCTTTTCGGAAGCAAAGTTGTTTGACTTGAATATAGGGTTTATTAATTCCTGGAAATTGGTTTTTGATAAAGAAGTAATAGAAAGGATTTTAGAAATTAAAATCCAAATCTTAAGTGATAATAACATTAGTGAAAAAGATACCCATAACGTAGTTAAGCATGCACGGGATTTAGGTCTAAAAGTTATTGTTGGCGGTACGTTAGCTTATAATATTGCTCCTGAATTTGGTATTAGATGTATAAAATTGTTAACATCAAAAGGAGCATTTATACAAAGTTTTGAAAAAGCAAAGGAAGCCGTAAGGGTACTTCAAGAAAAACAGGTTGAAATGGAACGATTGAGTATAATTCTCGATATGGAGAAAAATGGAATTATATCCATTGACGATAAGAAAATCGTTAATCTGTTTAATGATACTGCGCAAGAGATGACAGGAATTAAAAAAGAAACAATAATTGGTAACTCCATAGATAGTTTCCCTCTCCTGAGGCCGATTGCCCGTACTCTTGAAGAAAATAAAATTACTAATGAAGAAATCATTTCTTTTGGAGATGTAAAGGTTGTCAATAACCGTGTTCCCATTCTTGTAAAGGATAAAGTTGTTGGCGTCGTATCTACTTATCAAGACATTACGAAGCTGCAGGAAATTGAAACGAAAGTTAGAAAGGAACTTAATAAAAAAGGATTTACTGCTAAATTCAGATTAGATAAACTTATTGGCAATTCTACGAGTTTTCAAAAAGCGATAACCGCTGCTGAGGTATACGCCAAAAAGGAGTCAACTATTCTAATTACAGGTGAAACTGGGTGTGGAAAAGGTTTATTGGCCCAAGGTATTCACTTGGCAAGCCGTAGAAGCAATGGACCTTTTGTTGCGGTTAATTGTAGTGCTCTCCCAGAAAATCTTTTGGAGAGCGAACTATTTGGATTTGAAGAGGGAGCTGTTACTGGGGCACGAAGAGGTGGAAAGCAAGGTCTATTTGAGCTGGCTCATAATGGAACCCTATTTTTAGACGAAATTGCTGGGACAAGTCTGCATATGCAATCCCGCCTTTTAAAGGTTGTTGAAGAAATGGAAGTTATGCGGGTTGGAGGAGTCCAAGTTATACCATTGAATGTAAGGATAATTGCTGCGTCAAATAAAGACCTGAGAGCAGAGGTGAATAACGGTAAATTCCGAGCTGATTTATATTACCGATTAAATGTTCTCAGCCTGAAATTACCGTCTCTGCGCGAAAGAAAAGAAGATATAAGCCTGCTGTTTCGCCATTTCCTTTGCTTAAAGGGATTAAACCATAGCGAAATAAAGACTATACTTGATGCACGATTAACAAGAGAACTTGAAAACTATTGCTGGCCGGGAAATGTAAGGGAATTACAATATTTTGTAGAAAAAACTACAGCTCTATGCCAAGGATTATCTACCGAATTAATTAATGATATGAGAGAAACGATACTAACAGAGATTTATGACATCCAACGATTAACTTGTGATTCTGATATAACGGATGGTATTTACGTTCCCATCGGGACTTTAGAAGAAATGGAAAATGAAATTATTCGGTCTCTTTACCAGAAATATTACGGTAATAAAAATAAATTGGCAGAGCAGTTAAATATTAGTCGAACCACACTGTGGAAAAGATTAGATACCATTTTTCTTAACGATATTGAAAATAAAAACAAAAATTATTGATAAAAAATTAACGATCATGTTCAGTTATCAAACATAAATATATACTTATTTGCCTGATGAGGACTAAAACATTGGATTTTAGGCCTCTTTTTATTGGGCCAATAATTGGCATGGAAATTGCACATATGATGAGTAACCTACTTTTAAGCTTCTCTCTCTTAAAGGTAGGTTAGAGAGAGCGCGAATCCATCCATCGCATAAGAATTAAACTAAAACAGAAAAGAGGTGCTTCCGAAAAGTATGTAATTGGAAAAAGTAAAGAATAATGAATATTCTCGTGCAACGAAACCGCGGTTCCGGAGATATGGAAACCGCCAATCCGGAACTGGGAACCGCGTTTTAAGAATCACCGTTGACCCAAAATAAGACTTGATATGGGGGCGGCGGATGCTACCCTAAATCAGGGGATGGGGCTTACCCAAAAGGAATACACCCTATGAGCCACATCCCTCGACCCATTGAAGCATCCGACGTGGGGTCCCATGTCAAGTCTACCCCAGAGTTTCCTCTAAAACGAAATCGCGGTTTCCGATCACCGGACAGTCGGTGTAATCTGCTCCGGTATACTCAAATAACTTATTTGATGGATTAAGTTATTCTTTACGTTTGCTGATATTAACTACTATCGCTAAGAGGTTCGGTGTCGGCATTATTAATAGAATAATTAACTAAGAAAAAGAAAGGATTTATCGATTATGAATAGAACTGCAAGAGCAAACAAAATTTTAGTATTAGGTTTAGATGGTATGGATCCAAGTTTGTCAGTAAAATTTGTGAACAAAGGATCAATGCCAAATCTCAAGAAATTGATTGAACGCGGTGCTCAAAGAGAAGATTTGCGTATGTTGGGTGCCATGCCTACAATTACCCCTGCACAGTGGACAACATTAGCAACCGGTGCCTATCCGGGAACCCACGGAATTACAGACTTCTGGAACCAGAGTAAGGAAAACCTGGCTGAAATGGTTTATGCTTTAGACTCAAGGATGTGTCAAGCTGAACAGCTTTGGAACTGTTTTGCGGAAGCCGGCAAGAAAACTCTTGTTTGGCACTGGCCGGGATCTGCTTGGCCGCCGACTTCTGACAGTGAAAATCTTTATGTTGTAGATGGCGCCCAGCCCGCATCGGTAAATATGAGTGTTGCCAATGTTGATGGGGAAAAGATGGTTTTGGCTTCCAAAACTGTGGAAAGAGTTGGCTACAAGCCGGGTACAACAGATGACAGCGGTGCAAATTGCGTAATCCAGGATTTGCCGGAAGATGAAGACAAAAAAGACTCCTTCCTTCTCACACGTCACAAACAGAAAAAAGTGATAAACCTATTCATGGAACTCAGAGAAGGGGATAAAGGGTTAGAAAACCTTCCGTATGATAAAGTAGTCAGCCCGATTAAAGAAGCACAGGACTGGGCCAATGCTCCGGCGGGTGCGCTCGAATTCTATTTTGTTACGTCGAATGGCTTAGTCAGAAGACCTGGATTAATCTTAAAGAATGAAGACGGGATCTATGATACAGTCACACTATATAGATCCAAAACGGACGAAAAACCATTTGCAAAAATGAAAGAAAAAGAATTTGCCTTTACCGTCATTGATGATTGCAATGTAGACGGCAAACAAATTCCTTGCACGAGAAGTTACAAACTCATGGAAATTGCTCCGGACGGTTCCCGGATCAGACTCTGGATGAGTACAGCTTTTGATATCTCCAGTGACGCAAGATGGTCCCCGAAATCTTTGTATCAGGATGTTATCAGTAATGTTGGCTATGTACCGAGTTTTAGCCAAATGGGCGGTGCAAACTTTGAAAACTGCAAGGAGCTGTTAAACCCTGCCTGGGTAAATTACTCAAAATGGCAATCTGATGCCATTAATTATGCAATTAAAGAGAAAGGCATAGAAGTTGTCTTCTCTCACAATCACTTTATTGATCATCAAGGTCACCTCTTCTGGAATTTCGCCAAAAAGAGAGAAGATCACGATAACGACGAAAAACAGTATCAACAATTAATTGAAAAAGTATACAAAGATGCAGACGATTACATTGGATCATTTTTACATCTGCTTGATGAAGACTGGACAATCTTTATAACTTCCGATCATGGTCTGCAAATTCGTACCGAACCGCTTCCGATGATTGGTGATGGAATGGGCTGTAATGTTGGTGTTATGCAGGAATTAGGATACACTGTACTCAAAAAAGATGCTAACGGTAACGATATTGCAGAAATTGACTGGGAAAAGACTACGGCTGTAGCAAACAGAAGCAGTTATATCTGGATCAACTTAAAAGGCAGAAATGAAACAGGGATTGTTGAGCCGGAAGATAAATATGCTCTTGAAGAGAAAATCATTAATGATTTATACAATTACAGACATCCTAAGAGTGGTAAACGTGTTGTAGCTATAGCAATGAGAAATAAAGAAGCTGAAATTTTGGGCTTAAGTGGTGAAGAAACAGGCGATATCATCTATATGGATAAAGAAGGCTGCTGTAGAGATCACGGTGAAAGCATGTCCACATATTATGGTTATTTCGACACTTCTATTTCCCCTATCTTTGTTGCAGCCGGTAAGGGTCTAAAGAAAGGGTTTACGACAACCCGCGCAATACGTCAAGTGGATTTCGCGCCTACTCTGGCAATTTTAGGAGGGGTACGAATACCCGCACAGTGTGAGGGAGCCCCAGTATATCAGATTTTAGAAGAAGAACTTTAATATCGTCAATGCCAAGCAAACAGGAAGCGTTAGGTTAAGCTGGCCTAATTTTTGCCCGGTCTTTGGTACAACCTTATTGGTAAGGACTAAAGGTTTGGTAGTCGAAATCACTGGTGACTTTGTAATTTTAAATCTGTTTAAGGGAACATGGAGGTGATAATAAAAAAAAGCGAAATATATAAGTCTCTATTCAGCTATCCAAATTTAATTAAAAAAATGGGAGGGAATAGTAATGAAAAAAACTCATCTCGTAGCGGTACTCATTATTGCGCTTTTATTAAGCGGTTTTGCTCTTTCAGGCTGTAGCAGTAAAACGGAAACACCAGAAAATACACCTAAAAAAGCATTAGATGGTTATCCAAGTAAGAATATTGAAGTTCTCGTAGGTTATGCAGCCGGTGGGGGCAGCGATATCGATGCAAGAAAGATGGCTGAAATTATTCAAGCTAAAGGGCTTGTCAATAAGTCTTTTATAGTAAAAAATATGGCAGGCGCTGGAGGAGCAATGCCTGTTAAGGAACTCGCTATCAGCAGAAAAAGTGATGATCATACATTTCTGGTTGATACCGCACATATAAACTCCTTATGGAATGGTAGTGTAGGCAATGATGTAACCTTAGCAAATCTTAAGCCGGTTTGCTCAGTTGGAGAAGATTACCTCTTAATTATGGTAAAGAGCGATTCAAAATATAAATCGCTTAGTGATTTACTGGATGCACTCAAAAAGGATACTAATTCAGTAAATATTAGTTTATCAACTCCTTTATTAAGCGGGGAATGTTGGGTATGGGACAGAATCAAGAGTGCTGCCGGTATAAGTGGACAATTAACGTTAGTAACGCATAACGGTGTAAGTGAATCATTACTTACCCTATTAGCAGGGGATTCCGATGTTATCCTCGCACCTCCCAGTGTAGTTAAAGAGCATATTGCAAAAGGTACTTTGAAAGCATTAGCGGTTGTAAGCGATAAGAGATTGCCTGATTTCCCCGATACGCCAACTACTGTTGAGAAAGGGCTAGATGTAGTCTTTATTAAAGCAAGAGGCGTATTGATGGGTGGCGGAGTTTCTGACGAGGCTGTAAAATATTGGGAAGACATTTTCAGAAAATTGGTTGAAACTGACGAGTGGAAAGATTATGCTAAAAAAACTGGTCAATATATAGTCTTTAAGGGGAGCCAAGAATATACAAACTATATTCAAAAACAGGGTTCTTCTTATCAAGAATATTATCAGCGTGAGAGCAAAAAGAAATAAAAATGATGTATCTAGTGTTAGAAGGGAATCCACAATTCCCTTCTAACACTGTAGATGTAATCAACTTGATTTCTAATAATTATTACAAAGAATCCCAATCGAATGTTTCTTAATGTTCTTTGCCTTAAGCGACAGAAAGGAATGATATAAGATGAAACGGGCAGAACTATGGTTTTCTTCATGCTTGCTGTTAGTAAGCATAGGATTTTTTTTAATGTCATTTCAGCTTGATGCGTTTTCCAATATATCCGGCGTAGGGCCAGCTCTTTTCCCGCGTGGTATAGCTCTAATGTTGATATGTTTATCAGCCATTGACATTTGGGGTGTTATTCGCAATAAACCCGCTTCTGTGAGCAAAGGTAATAAAGAAGTAGTTAAGCTTCAAATATTCTTTGTGATTACAATAATAATTGCCATATTTTTAATTAATATATTAGGCATGTTATTAACATTGGCTTTATTCTTGATAGTAGGGTTGCACTATTTCGAAAAATTATTGTGGTCCAAATCTTTGATCATCAGTGCCGTGTTAACTTTAGGTATTTACTTAATCTTCGTGAAATGTTTTGATATTATTCTCCCAAGTGGAATCTTTTAATAAAAAAAATAGCACCTTGGCTGTGCATATCTATAAAATCACAAAAATATTAATTTTTATTTGAGGAGGCAGACATGCAGGAGCTACATCAATTGATTTCAGCATTACCAGATCTCTTACATGCAGAATATTTATTTATTTGTATTATTGGTGTAATAATGGGGACATTGGTCGGTGCATTGCCTGGTCTTGGTCCTGCTTCAGGAATGGTCCTCATGTTACCGCTTACGTTTGGAATGGACGCAATAAGTGCATTGCTTTTACTAACCAGTATTTATCAAGGAGCTATGTTCGGAGGCCGAATCAGTGCGATATTGATTAACGTCCCTGGGGATCCCCAAGCTGTTGTAACAGCATTCGACGGTTATCCGCTGACGAAAAAAGGGAAGGCGGGTTTTGCGCTCACATTAAGCGCAATTGCTTCATTTATTGGAGGAATATTTGGTTTTATCGGTTTAGTATTCCTTATGGGGCCTATTACAAGTGTCGCATTGAAGTTTGGTGCGCCGGAATATTTTTGTCTGACTTTATTTGCTTTAATTGTAACCAGTGGCGTTATTGAGAAAAAACCATTAAGACCTATGATGGCTACGCTATTAGGTTTATTAATTGCGTCAGTTGGAATAGACCAATCAAGCGGCGTACAGCGGTTTACCTTTGGAATGCTACATTTATGGAATGGTATTGATTTTGTGGCTGTTGTAGTAGGGTTATTCGGACTATCTGAAGTGCTTATCGGGATGGAACAAAGTGTTGATTTGAAAAAGATTAATGCAAAAATGCCATTTTCTGACCTTTTTCCAAAGTTAGGCGAAGTGCTAAAGGATCGTTGGGCTATTCTAAGAGGTTCAGTGATTGGCTTTCTGATTGGAATTCTGCCTGGTGTGGGAGGGACCGTTGCCACATTTATGGCATATGCATTAGAAAAGAAGCTTTCAAAAAACCCTGAAGAATTTGGGCAAGGGGCATCAAAGGGAATCAGTGCTCCGGAATCAGCAAATAATGCCAGTGTGGGTGGTGCCTTGATCCCGTTATTCAGTCTTGGGATTCCAGGTTCTGGCGCGGCTGCTATTCTTTTAGGCGCGTTTATGATGCATGGTTTGCAACCAGGCCCTTTCATGTTGGAAAAATCCGGACATGTTATTTGGCCGGTGATTGCTGGATTGTTTTTGGCCAATGTATTACTTTTAATTGTAAATACTGCTTTTGTCCCTGCTTTTTCTTTCATAATAATGAAAATAGACTCTTATATAAAGCCTATTATTACTATCCTTTGTATCTTAGGAGTTTATCTGATAAACCAAAGGATATTTGATATAATGGTTATGGTTATTTTTGGTATCATCGGTTATTACTTGCGCAAATATAAATTTTCTGTAGCTGCGTTAATCGTGGCGGTTATTCTTGGTCCGATGGTGGAAAATAACTTTGTCCGGTCGATGATGATGTCACATAATAATTTTAATATTTTCTATACCAGACCCATTTCAGCAGTCCTTTTAGTAATGAGTATCTTGGTTCTTTGTATACCTTTTATTAGGATGTTATTAAAAAAGCGAGTCTAAAACATTGGCCGGCAGATTAAATATTAATATTCCTCATATTATTAATTGAGAATATGCGCAATGACAATAATGGAATTAATTCACCAGCTTTAAGTCATCTTCCTTTACTATTTAAAACCTATAAAAGTTCATTTAGACCTTAATCATAGGTGTAATAAAAAAACAAATCCCCGCCTGATAATAGTATCACGTGGGGATTTACGATTTACCAATGAAACTATTCCTTAAAAAAACTATAATTTTCTTCGTTTCGGGTGTATGCAGTTACACGATTTTCATCAATATTTGGTAATAGACGATTTTAGAGACTTAATTATAAGGGTGCTTAAGTCGCGATGATACTAAAAAGAAAGTAGATATCTCATAGCGTTGCACAGGCTACAAATACTCTATACAAAACTCTGGTAGAATAGATATAGATAATTATTTAAAAATTTGGGTAATAAAATTTGAAAGGGAAACAGGGAGAAATATCCGGCGATGGGAATAAATATTGCTGACTTTTATGAACGATCAAAAGTATATTAGTGACTTTGGGGGATGGAAGATGTCAAAGAAAGTCTTACAGCAAAAAATTGCAGATGGATTACAGGATAAATCTTCTTGGATAGGACGGCATGTGACTATCGGGCATTTGCGGCCAATGATAGTAAAAGTGGCTGAATCCAATGTCGCATTGAGAGATAGATTTAAGACGATCAAAAAATATTCCATTGCCCACTTGGATGAATTGCTGGTTCAGACTGTGGAAAACATGAAAAAAAACAGATTTCACGTTTACGTTGCTGAGACCGGCGAAGAAGCGGCAAAATACATTGCGGAGCTGGTCGGTTCCCAGAAAGTTGTCAAGGCTAAAACCAATACAGGGAAAGAAATCGGTATAACGCAAAGGTTGCAAGCCCAGGGGGCGGAGGTATATGAAACAGACCTTGGCGATCGCCTGGCTCAGTTGGATGGCAAGGGTAAATCTGCACACAGTCTGGCCCCGGCAGCGTATTTGACTGCAAAGGAAGATGCGGAACTGCTGTCAAGGGATCTGGGAGAAAATTTACCCGCCGATGCAACGATTCTGGTTGATGCGGCACGCCGAAGTTTGCGGAAAGTCTTTTTGACTTCTGAAGTGGGGATTAGCGGTGCCAATGCTATTGCGGCAGAGACGGGTGCAATTTTCGTTCAGGAAAACGAAGGAAATATCCGCTGCGTCACCAGTATTCCCAAAATGCATATTGTTATTTCCGGAACAGAAAAAATTGTACCGAAATTTGAAGATGGCTTGGTTGTCTGCAAAACTGCTTCTAGTTTCGGCTGCGGCCAGGACATAGGCACTTATGTATCGGTTATCAATGGAGTCAGCAAGTATGAATCTCCGGCAATGCAGTTTCTAAAGAAAGGTCAAGGTCCGCAGGATGTATATGTAGTTCTGTTGAAGCAGGGCCGTGAGGAAGCCATCCGGCAAGGTTATGAACAATTATTGTACTGCGTCAGCTGCGGCAGCTGCCTGAATACTTGTCCGGTTTATAATGCGATCGGTGAAAGTTTCGGTTATAGATACATCGGAGGCCGAGGCACAATCTTTGCGGCTTTTCATGCGGATAGAGAAAAAGCGAAAGAAGCGGGTTTGTCCCTGTGCATAGGCTGCAAACGGTGCGAGGAGTCCTGTCCGTCGCAAATGGCTGTACCGGACATGTTTTTACGCATGCGCCGGCAGGATGTTGAAGATAATGGCATGAATAAGGGAAAAGAAGCAGTATTCAAGATGTTGGCGAAAAATCAGCTAGCTCCATTGACCAAACTGGGACGGAAATTTCAAGGGGTAGCACTAAAAACTGTCGGTGACGGCGCAGTGCTGCGTACTAATTTATTTGCAAACATGGGGATTCCCCGAGAACGTTTCCTACCACATCTATCCGGAAAATCCTTTGCGGAAATTATCGGCAAACGGACATCACAGGAACGCCCTAAATCCAGGGCAGCATTTTTTGCCGGCTGTGTGACCAACTATTTTGATCCGCAGCTGGGGGTGGATGTTTACGATATTTTGGCGGCAAATGGAGTTCAGATGTTGACCTATCCGGGGGAAGCATGCTGCGGTCTGCCGGTTCTAATGAGCGGGGATGTAAAAGAAGCCCGTGCACTGGCCGAACAGAATATTCGCCTGTTCTCTCAAGAAGATTATGAATATCTGTTATTTGTATGTCCGTCCTGCGCAACTACCGTCATGGAAAAATGGGGCATACTTATTGGAGATACGAAAGATGAGAAGCTGTTGCAGAATTATGCAGCCATTCAGGCGAAAGTAATAGACTTAAGTGATTATCTGTACAATGTTCTGAAAGTTCAGTTACCAAAACTGCAAGAACCACTGAAAGTCACCTATCATGATCCGTGTCATCTGGTTCGGGGACTGCAGATTTCTCAGGAACCGCGCCAGCTGCTTAAACAGATGGGTGCGGAATTTGTGGAGATGGAAGAACCGGACAGCTGCTGCGGGTTTGGCGGCAGCTTCAGCTTGTTCCACTATAACGTATCACGAGCTGTCAATGATGAAAAGATTGATCGGATTATAAAGACCGGTACGGATTATACGGTAACCGGTTGTCCGGGCTGCGTCATGCATATAAAAGACGGTCTGTATCAGGCTAAGAGCACTAACAGAGCTGTTCATATAGCCCATTTAATAGCAGAAGCATATCGTCAGGAGGTTAGATAATTTTGGAACTGAATGAGAATATTTGCGCCGTAGATGTGCGCGCCGGAGTGATAGATCAGCTGGATTCGTTACTAAATAAAGCGATGCATACAATGGCTGCCAAAGGTATCACCGTGCATGTGGCTTCAGATGCGGAAGAAGCCGGAGCCATAATTCAGTCTCTCTGTCAGCCTGGCGAGAAAGTGCTGCGGAGCAATGGGCCGGAACTGCGTGAAATCGCAATTGACGCTGCGTTGAAAGGCATAGAAACCAGATTAAGCAATATGGAAGAAGTAGTAGCCGTTTATAACAATAAAACCGAACAGCTCCATCCAATGAAAATAGATCTCAATGGATTAACGAAGGAACAGGTTCTTGATGCAATTAAGGATTATTCAGGCAGCAAGAATGATGAGACCTGTCTAGAAGACGCCTATATGGCGGTAAAAAAAATAGCCGAAGTATCCCAGTGGGGGATTACGACTGCTGACGGCGTCATTGCAGATACGGGTACGCTGGTCATTGCGGAAGATCAGGGCGATGAACGTCTAGCCTCCAATATTCCCGCAAGGCACATTGCAGTGTTAGGTCTTGAAAAAGTATATCCTGTGGCAGAATCGTTATTAACATCGGTTCGAGCGGCTTATCAGTCCGGACTGGGTGAACATATACCGACCTATTTTTCATTTATTAGCGGACCCAGCCGAACCGGAGATATTGAAGCAATCATGGTATGCGGTATGCACGGCCCATTGGCAGTGGATGTGATTCTGCTGGATAATGGACGAAAACAGCTGCTGGTTAACGGCTGTAAAAAACTGCTCGGCTGTCTGGACTGCGGCGCCTGCACGGAAGGGCTGAAAGGGTTGGCTGCTGCCAATGGTTGGAATAATATGGCGCTTGATTGCAAGCAGGTTGCTCTGAAAAAAGTCCAGAATCCGGATGTAACCATTGCCGGGGCAGATACTATCGGAGCATTTAGCTGTCCTGTGGGAATTACGGTAGAAGATTTGAAAGCCGCATTGCTATAAGAAAAATGAATTTAACAAATAATGAAAACCCTGTGATGCAGCTTTTTCAAAGCTGTAATTTTATTAAATTTAAGTAGCTTATACTACACAAAAAATGATTATTTTAATGTTAGCATAGACAGGGGTAGCTAATTTTCGAATATAGGAGGTTATTTCTAATGAAGGAACAAATTCAATATGAATATATTCCTCACATTATCACCAAACAAAATGACCTGGAAAAGGCATTTTTATCTGAATTTTACGCCGGAAATTTCACCTTAGCCAATCCTTTGGTTAAACTTAATCCCTACGACATATGTCCTTTAACCGCGATGGTTATGTTTAAGAGCCCTGTCAAAACAGAAGTGACCATTACCGTTAAAGGCAAGGAGTCTGCAGGAGACATAACTCATACCTTCCCTGCCGCAACCGAGCACATACTTCCGGTATATGGCTTATATGCTGATTCTGACAATACGGTCGAAATCATTCTGTCCAGTGGTGAGAAAAATACCCTCCATATTCAAACGGGTCCGCTCCATCCGGATGTGCCCAAAGCGACTTCGATAAAAACAACTGCGGATTACATGGGTAAAAACCTGATGTTCCTCACCGCAGCCATGCGGGCTATGCCGGTTGGTTATGATTACGCCGGAGACATTCGCTGGTATGCTACGAAAAATTTTGCTTTTGACATGAAGCGCATCGACAACGGTCATATTTTGATAGGTACTGAACGTTTAGTGAAGATGCCTTATTTCACCACGGGTATTTATGAAATGACTTTGAGCGGTAAAATCTTTAAAGAGTACCAACTTGAGGGGGGCTATCATCACGACCAGATTCAAATGGATGATGGCAATATCCTTGTTCTAACTTTTGATTTCTATTACGGTACAGTTGAGGATATGTGCATCCTGTTAGATGCTAAAACCGGTCAGGTTTTAAAATCCTGGGATTATAAAGATGTTCTTCCCCAATACCCGACTGCGGGGTCGGGCAGCCAGGATGAGCATGACTGGTTCCACAACAATTCTGTCTGGTATGATAAAAAGACCAATACCCTGACTTTGTCAGGCCGGCACCAGGATGCGATTATTAACATTGATTACGAGACAGGCAAGCTGAATTGGATCATTGGCGATCCTGAAGGCTGGCCTCAAGATATGGTTGACAAATACTTCTTTAAACCGATAGGGGATGATTTTGGTTGGCAATACGAACAGCATGCCGCCATGGTACTGCCTGATGGAGATATATTTGTGTTTGATAACGGTCATTTCAGGGCCAAAAGCAAGGAAAAATACATCAGAAACAGCGAAAACTACTCAAGGGGCGTACGTTACCGGATTGATACCGAGAAGATGGAAATAAGACAGGTATGGCAGTACGGGAAGGAACGTGGTCCTGAATTCTTCTCTCCGTATATTTGCAACGTAGAATATTATGCTGAAGGACATTACATGGTCCATTCGGGTGGGATCGGTTATGAAAACGGAAAAATCTGCGACGGATTTGCGGTCACCCGGGCGATGAGTCCCAAGCACAGGGATAGTGTATTTACCTTTAATTCCATTACCTGCGAACTAAAAGACGACGTTCTTATGTACGAACTGGAGGTGCCCGCCAACTTTTACAGGGCGGAAAAGCTTCCGCTTTATTATGCCAATGAAGTAGCCGAGCTTGGCAAGGGCGAGGTCTTAGGAAGTTTAGTGGAAACCAAAAAAACAAAAATGAAGATCAAGGCGGAGGAAACTCACCTACTGGTGCCGGAAGACTACGGTGCAAGTATTACGGAAGAGGAAGACCGGATAATCTTTAGTGCGACATTTGAATCGGGTGAAATGGCTCAGTTATTGCTGGTTGGCGAAGACGGAACAATAAATCGTTATCCGATCGATACTGTCGCAAAAAATTTCCAGGCTATGTGTGTGGGCACTTTCCAAAAAAGTGACCCGCGCAGTGTTGATGTCTTTGTGAATAAAAAGGGGTTGTCAGGCAAATACGCGGTTAAGCTTGTAGCCAGTGAAAAACTCTATGAGACCGGTGTGACGGTTGAAGCGTAAATAAATAAAAAAAATCCCATTTGGCATTTTAAAAAAGTGCTAAATGGGATTTTCCCTTTTAATCGGATATCTTATTAAAGATAATCCTTAAAAGATAACTATTCCTTGTAATAATTCAGAATACCTTCATCACGCGCGTAAGCCTGCATACGTTTTTCATTAATAATCTGTACCCCTTGTGCTGAACGTCTTATTAGACCATCCTCTTCTAATTTTTTCATAATTTTTATAATGGTCACCCTGTGCGCGCCCAAATATCTGCTTATGTCGGAGTTAGTTATACTTGTATTTAACCATAATTCATTATTGTTCTTTTGAACGAGGTTTTCCATTATGAAACTGCAGACCCTGTTAGCAATACACCCTTTTTGTTTAGACTGAAAATTCTTATCTAAACTATCATATCGATCCATCGCTATATACATCAATTCATGAAGAACATCGACATGGACATTCAAAAATCTAATAAAATTTTCACGACTGATTCTGTAACAAATACATTCAGTCTTGGCTACAAAATTAGTCGAATGATTAACCTGAGGTGTATACAGCGCAAGAGCTCCTAAAAGGCAACCTGCTTTTCCGTTGGCAATCCGTGTATCATAAACGATCACATCACCTTTGGAAGTAACTGAGTTACGTATACAAGTACCACTGGAGAGATAATAAATATTCGTAAACGGTTGTCCTTGCCGGATTATGTAATCCCCTTTTTTAAAAATTAGTTTTTCTCCCCGGCTTAAGGCCTCTATCGCTGTAGTATTCATAGCAATTCTCCTTTAAGAAAAATGCCGAAATATGAAACATATTTAATTATTTTTATTATAAATCAAAAGAATATACTATCAAAGTAAAAATTTTTAAAATGAAGCATATGCAACAGCTAGTACAGTGCAGTTCATAGTACCATTAAGAGGCGCAATGGTAATTATGAATTAATTATATCATTATTGCAAAAAAAGTGATCACTTTTTTATGAAATTAAGGAGGATAGATTCGAATGAGTTCTGTAAAAAGAGGAAAACATGGTGTAAGCACCTATAAAGTAGATAAAGCTTACCACGGTTATACAATGTTCTGCCCTTTATATAGCAGATGGAAACAGTTGGAAGGTGCTAATGAGAGTAAACTCTACCTGATTGATATGAACGGCAATATTGTCCATCACTGGGTCGTTCCCGGATTAGTAAAAATGCATGCTGATCTTTTGCCTAACGGCAATATTCTCTGTTCTGCCGATATCAAAGAATTGCAGACAGGTGATTATGTCAATATTGGTTTTAATTGTACTTCTGTCATGGAACTGGACTGGAACAGCAATATTGTCTGGCAGTATAATAACAGCAACCATGATTACCATGATCGCTGCAGACTGAGAAACGGCAATACCATTGTCAATTTAGTTAAGAAAGTGGATCCTGCTCTTCAGGCCAAAGTCAAAGGCGGACTTCCCGGTTCGGAAGTAGGTGGCGCTAACCCTGCCTGGAGCCATGTCAGCGGCGAAAGACCGACTGCAGAGCAAGAGGGCACAATGTATACGATTGTCTTGACCGAGATTACACCCAATAACGAAGTCGTTTGGGAAATGGATCTTTCGCAGGCACTTGACCCTGAAATTGATATTATAACACCGCTTACAGGCCGCTCCCTCTGGCCCGGTCTCAACTCCATTGAAGAATTACCCGATGGCAATTTAATTTCTACTTCCTATAATTTAAGCACCTGCTACATTTGGGATAAAACAAACAAAACGGTCAAATGGCGTTTCGGACAGGGTAAAGATAAAATATCCTTCCCGCATGATCCAAATGGCTTGGAAAACGGCAACATTCTAGTCTTTGATAATGGCCGTTTCCACTCTGCTGACCCCAATGGCAACACCAATTATTTCCCGCCTGATTTCAGCCGTGTTCTGGAAGTGAACCCTGAAACCAATGAAATCGTTTGGGAATATCGCGCGGAATGTCCGGTTGATTTTTATTCTACCTATATCAGCAGCAATCAGAGGCTGCCAAACGGCAACACACTGATCTGCGAAGGCGCTACCGGTCGCTTCTTTGAAGTAACGCCAAACAAAGAAATATGCTGGGAATACTTATCTCCTTTCTACTCCAATTCAGACAGCCGCCATGGCAAAACCAACGCCGTTTTCAGATGCATGCGCTACCCGGTGAATTACCCCGGACTACAAGGCAAAACCTTCGATACACAAAGAGAAGAGCACATTAACCGTCTTTATGGTGCAGAGGCCATGCGGTTGGCGAATTTAATCGGCTAATATCCAATACACGAAAAGACATCGAAAACGATAGCGATGTCCATAAATAAATCAAGCCTGGCCGACATTCGAGCAGAACTAGATATGCTTGGTTTAGAACTGTAATCGGATGACGGCAAGGTCTTACCAAAGAACAGATTTTCTAAGCAATAATACGCTATTTTTTTCTCCTCAAATTACCGGAGTCCCTAAAAATGCTGGACATTTTACTTCTAAAGGGTCAAAAGGCTAGGACACACGGGTAGTTATCCAAAGGTGTCTTCGGCCATAGAGTCCCAGAGGGCAGAGGCACTTCTTAAGCCTACAGGCTGTCGAACCCGGGACGGTTCAAACAAAGCCTTAGGCCAATACCCTCGGCGTTTGCAAAAAGGTTATTTATTATATAGGAGGAATGTTATTATGACCAACAAGCGAACACCTTCTTTATTACTAGCGGTTTTACCAGTTTTAATAGTTGTAATTATGGGTCTTGCTTCAGCATTCAAGTTTAAGGCAGGTATGTATATTCCCCTAATTTCCGGTGTAATTGTTGCCTCACTTATAGGAATATATCTTGGTTTCAAATGGAATGAGCTGGAGGAGGGACTCGTCGCAGGAGTTTCTCGTGCTCTTCAGCCGGTATTTATCTTAATTATTGTTGGTTCAATCATTGGTGGCTGGATTGCCAGCGGGATTGTTCCCATCATTATTTACTACAGCCTGAAATTCATCAATCCGGTAATTTTTGTTCCAGCTGCGGCATTGGCTACCGGTGCAGTTGCCATAGCTACCGGATCAGCCGCCTCAGCTATAGGAACAGTTGGTTTAGCTCTAATGGTTGCAGGTTCTGGTATGGGTTTTCCAGCCCCGCTGGTAGCAGCAGCGATCGTTTGCGGCGCTTTCATGGGTGATAAAGTATCACCTCTTTCTGATACCACAAACCTGGCCCCAGCTATGGCGGGAGCTAACCTTTTTGAACATATTGGACATATGATGTGGGATACTGTTCCAGCGTTTCTCTTATCATTAATTGCTTTCTATTTTGTTGGTATCGACCATGCAACTTCTCTAGCGGGACAATTGGATCAAATCCAAAGTATTATTGTATATCTTGAAACGTCCTTTAACTTAACTCCTCTTTTATTAATACCTCCTCTAGTTACCATTTACATGGCTTATAAAAGATTACCCGCAGTTCCTTCACTGTTGGCAGTATCCGTCTTAGGTGGCATTTGGGCAATTATTTTCCAAGGAGCAACTGTGGCGAAAGTCCTTAATGCTATGACCAATGGCTTTACAAGTAATTCCGGCAACCAAATGATTGATAAACTACTTTCCGCTGGTGGCATGCTGTCTATGCTGGATATCGTTCTAATCTTTATTATTGCTACTTCTTTAGGTGGTATTTTGGAAAAATTAGGATGCCTGGAAGTAATATTAAAATCTACCATGAAAAGGGTTAAATCTAACGGCCAATTAATGCTGGCAACACTTTTTAGTGTCTTAGCCGTTGGTTTTGCTACCGGAGTACAGCTTTTATGCATTGTTCTTCCAGCAAGAATGTTTGCTCCTGCATTTAGAGAGCGAAATCTTCATCCCAAGAACCTATCTCGGGCGGTTGAAGCTGCAGGAACCGTTGGTATAAACTTAGTACCCTGGGGTCTTCCTGCTATGTTTGCAAAGAACGTTCTCGGGGTGGAGCCAATTCAGTTTATTCCCTACCTCTTCTTTGTTTTCTTTGTAATCATTATAAATGGCATATATGGATTTACAGGTATTTCAATCGCCAAATTAAATCCAACAGCAAATGTTGTAAACAATAAAAATGAAAACATCATATAAAACATTTAATTTCTAACTAAAAACAAATAGTAAAAACTCCGCGAATTTCGGGGACTTATTAAAATAACACAATTTATTATGATTATGATTAATTTAAGGGAACAACTCTGACTGCTGCCTCATTCCGCTAGTTGAGGCTAAAGAGGCTGCAGTCTTTCTTATTCCAGGTGATGCTTGTACTACAGCTATTTAATAAGAATAATAAAAATACTGTAGTGGTATTAATGATTATCTTAAAATACTAATTTCGCAAATCAAGTAAGACAAACAAGGAGGATTTACACAATTGAACAGAAAAGCTGAACCTTTCCGTATTAAAATGGTCGAACCTATCCGCATGATCACACGCGAGGAACGCATACAAAAATTGCAAGAGGCAGGATATAATCCTTTTTTATTAAAATCAGAGGATGTATATATCGATCTTCTCACTGACTCAGGCACAGGAGCAATGAGCGATAAGCAGTGGTCAGCGATGATGTTGGGGGATGAGGCCTATGCCGGGAGTAAATCTTATTACAAAGTAAAGGATGCCGTAAAAGATATTTTTGACTACCATTATGTTATACCAACCCATCAGGGGCGCGGCGCTGAGCAAGTACTTTTTCCTCATCTGGGCAAAAAAGGTCAATATGTTCTGGGAAATATGCATTTCGATACGACTATGGCGCATATCGAATTAAACGGCATGATTCCTGTCAATCTCGTGATTGAAGATGCCTTTGATACTCAGAAGGAACACCCTTTTAAAGGGAACTTTGATTTGGCAAAGTTAGAAAGCTTTATTCTGGATAAAGGCGTAGAAAATATTGCGTTTATTATCGTTACGATAACCTGTAACTCTGCGGGCGGACAGCCTGTCTCCATGGAAAACGTTAAGGGTGTAAAGAAAATAGCAGATAAATATGGTATTAAGATTAATATTGACTCAGCACGTTATGCCGAAAATGCCTATTTTATTAAGAAACGGGAAAAAGACTACACCGACAAAAGTATCAAAGAAATTACCCGTGAAATGTACGCCATGGCAGATTACTTCACAATGAGTGCGAAGAAAGATGCAATTGTTAATATGGGTGGAATGATCGGAATTAAAAATGACGAAACCCTATATCAGGCTGCTTCTGCCAGTTGTGTTCCGATGGAAGGTTTCGTCACCTACGGCGGACTTTCTGGTCGTGATATGGAAGCTCTCGCCGTCGGACTCCAGGAAGGACTGGACTTTGAGTATCTTGAAAGCCGAATTGGACAGGTCCAATACCTGGGTGAAGAACTCCGTAAGCGTGGAATACCTATCCAGTGGCCTGTAGGTGGGCATGCGGTGTTTGTCGATGCAGGGAAGTTTTTACCTCACATTCCAGCAGATCAATTTCCGGCGCAAGCACTCTGTAACGAACTTTATATAGAAGCAGGCATTCGTCCGGTTGAAGTTGGTTCTTTGCTGCTTGGCCGCGACCCTCTCACAGGGGAACAAAAGAAGGCGGAGGTAGATTTCACACGATTAACAATCCCTCGCCGTGTTTATACCGACCGCCACATGGATGTTGTGGTAGACGCTCTTGCAGAAGTGTGGAAACGAAGAGATCAAGTCAAAGGGTTAAAGTTCACTTACGAGCCTAAAGTTCTTCGTCACTTCCTTTGCCGTCTGGAACCTATCAAAGATTAAAGTCTTTTTATTTGCGCTTAGTATAATTTATTCATTAATTACTGGAGGAGTTTCAGCATGGTCGATAAAGGTACATGGGTCCTGAAAAAAGGCCTGGCCGAAATGCTAAAGGGCGGAGTGATTATGGATGTAACCACTCCAGAGCAAGCTAAAATTGCGGAAGATGCAGGAGCTTGTGCAGTCATGGCCCTTGAACGTGTGCCTGCCGATATACGCGCAGCTGGAGGAGTAGCCCGCATGGCTGATCCTGGAATAATAAAACGCATTATGGATGCCGTAACCATTCCGGTTATGGCAAAAGCGAGGATTGGCCATTTCATGGAAGCGCAGATTCTAGAGGCATTAGGGGTAGATTACATCGATGAGAGTGAAGTTCTCACTCCGGCCGACGACCAATTTCATATTAATAAAAATAAATTTACTGTTCCTTTCGTATGCGGCGCCAGAAACCTTGGTGAAGCATTGCGCCGGATTGGTGAAGGTGCAGCAATGATTCGGACTAAGGGTGAACCCGGAACCGGCAATGTGGTAGAGGCTGTTCGTCATATGCGCATGGTAATGAGTGAAATCAGACGTCTGCAAAACCTGCCCAAAGAGGAATTGATGGCAAGCGCCAAGAGTATGGGAGCCCCCTATGAACTTGTTTTAGAGGTAGCCGAACTAGGGAAACTTCCCGTAGTCAATTTTGCCGCTGGGGGCATAGCCACACCTGCTGATGCAGCACTTATGATGCAGCTAGGGTGTGATGGGGTGTTTGTAGGTTCTGGTATTTTTAAGTCACAGAACCCGGCGGCACGGGCTAAAGCTATTGTCACGGCAACAACACATTATAAAAATCAGGATATTCTGGCCCAAGTTTCAGAGGAAATCGGAGAAGCCATGCCGGGGCTTGAGATATCAACCTTGGCCCAAAACCAAAAAATGGCTGACCGTGGGTGGTAAACCAATATTCAAAAATTAAAAGCAATAAACCGAGTAGGAGGCTATAGTGAAAGTTATAAAAACTGATCAAGCACCTAAAGCGATTGGTCCTTACGCGCAAGGAATTCATACCGGCGATCATGTCTATACATCCGGGCAGCTCCCCATCAACCCGCTCACCGGTGAACTTGAAACGGAGATTAATAAAGCGACGAAGCAGTCGCTTGAGAATGTTAAAAACATTTTACTGAGCGCGGGAACCACAATGGACCATGTCATCAAGGTCAATATTTTTTTGAAAGACATGAATGATTTTGCTGTAATGAATGAGATCTATGAGACATATTTCTCTGTAAATTTCCCGGCACGATCTGTAGTGGAAGTTGCCCGGCTGCCTAAAGACGCCGTAATAGAAATTGAAGCAATCGCTTTAGCACAATAAGCTATTCGATTTATAAACCAAAACACATATCCCCACTTGGTAACAGTCCAAGTGGGGATTATTTATCACTATTCCTTTTGATAATTCAGATTTTCTTCATCTCGCGCGTAAGCAAGCATTCGATATTCATCGATAATTTGCAGCCCCTTCGCTGAACGCTTGATAAGGCCATCCTCTTCCAACTTTTTGAGAATTTTAATAATGGTTACTCGATGTGCCCCCAAATACCGGCTAATTTCTGAATTGGTAATGTTTTGATTTAACCACAATGTATCATTCGTTCGCACGAGGTTCTCCATGATAAAGCTGCAGACGCGATTCGGTAAACATCCCTTCTGTTTAGAATGGAAGTTTTTATCCAGAGAAGCGTATCGGTCCATAGCCAGGTACATTAATTCATGAAGAACATCGGGGTGGGCGTCTAAAAAATCCTTAAAATCGTCACAGCTGATTTTATAACACACGCACGAGGTTTTAGCAATGAAATTCGTAGCATGGGTGACCATGGGGTAATACATCGTTAACGCGCCCAAAAGGCAGGAGACGGATTTGTCAGCAATTCGCGAATCGTAAATAATCTCATCACCTTTTGAGGTGTAGGAGTTGCGAATACAGATTCCGCTGGAAAGGTAATGAATATATGACACTGGTTGCCCCTGTCGGGTAATGTATTCACCTTTCTTGAAATTCAGTTTTTCCCCACGTCTGCGCAAATCTTCAATTGCTGTATCATTCATAGCGATTCTCCCTCTTTCAGATAAGGAAAGAAACTAAAATGAGCGGTTCTTATGTCTATTATAATTCAAATAAAACTTAGATCAAGCAAAACATTTCTCTAAAAAATGATGCTCAGGCAACAGGCTATTTAAAGTTAGTAATAATACAATAAAAATGCGCAATGTTAATAATGAACTTTTTCAATCATTATTACAAAAAAGTGGTCACTTTTTTAATTTTATTAAGGAGGAATAGGTTTAATGAGTTCAGTAAAAAGAGGAAAACATGGAGTAAGTACCTATAAAGTTGACAAAGCTTACGCAGGGTATACAATGTTCTGCCCCCTGTACAGCAGGTGGAAACAATTAGAAGGTGCCGACAGCAGCAAAGTCTACCTGATGGATATGAACGGCAATATTGTTCATCACTGGGTGGTTCCCGGTTTGGTTAAAATGCACGCAGACCTCTTGCCTAACGGCAATATTCTCTGTTCCACCGACCTAAAAGAACTGCATGTCGCTGACTATGTCAATATTGGCTTTAATGCAACAAGTGTTGTGGAATTGGATTGGAACAGCAACATCGTCTGGCAGTATAACAATGTCCATCATGATTATCACGACCGCTGTCATCTGAGAAACGGCAATACCATTGTGAATATCGCTAAACCTGTTTCCCCTGAAATTCAGGCGAAGGTTAAAGGCGGTCTGCCCGGCTCGGAAGTCGGCGGCAATAACCCAGCCTGGAGCCATGTCGGCGGTGAAAGACCCACAGCGGAAAAGATGGGCCAAATGTACACATTGGTGCTGACCGAGATCACACCCAATAACGAAGTCGTCTGGGAAATGGATCTTTCGGAAGCACTTGACCCGGAACTGGATATCATTACTCCGTTGACAGGACGCACCCTGTGGCCCGGTCTGAACTCAATCGAAGAACTGCCGGACGGCAACCTGATCTCGACTTCTTACAACCTGAGCACAGTTTATATTTGGGATAAAACCACCAAAAAAGTTAAATGGCGTTTTGGCCAAGGCAAAGATAAAGTCTCTTTCCCGCATGACCCGCAAGGTCTGGAAAACGGCAACGTCTTAATCTTTGACAATGGTCGTTTCCACTCGGCTGACCCCAATGGCAATACCAACTACTTTCCGCCGGATTTCAGCCGTGTTATCGAAGTGAATCCGGAAACCAACGAAATTGTCTGGGAATACCGTGCAGAAACCCCCGCGGACTTCTATTCCACCTATATCAGCAGTAACCAGCGCCTGCCAAACGGCAATACCCTGATTTGCGAAGGTGCTACCGGCCGCTTCTTCGAAGTCACGCCGAACAAGGAAATCTGCTGGGAATATTTGTCCCCGTTCTATTCGCAATCAGACAGCCGACACGGCAAAACGAATGCTGTCTTCAGATGCTGGCGCTATGCACTGAATTACCCGGGACTTAAAGACAAAGTATTTGATATCCAAAAACAGGACCACATCAATCGCCTTTTCGGCGCGGAAGCTATGCGTTTAGCGAATTTACTCGGCTAATTTCAAATACAATGCGCGGGGAATGATAACACGTCAAATACCTGCGCATTGTTAACAAATTTAGTCTTTTTCAAAACCTCTTACTAATGCTTAAGCATGCACGATAATAAAAAATAAAGTTGTATGAACGTTTTTTAGTTAACCTGGAGGAGGTGTAATATGTATAATAATTTTCAGCAAATATTGAACAAGGCAAAAGAACAAGGAAAGAAAACCTTATGCATAGCAGTCGCTAATGATCTGGACGTCCTGATTTCTGCAAAACTAGCAGAGGAAGCGCAAATGGCAGATTGCCTCCTGGTCGGAGATGAAAAAAAGATTGCTCCCTTATTAAAGGAGGTAGGGTTATCCTCACATACACGAATTATTGACGAACCGGATGAACGTGAAGCCTTAGCAAAAGCAGTATTACTTGTACGTGAAGGCCAAGCGGATATTCTGATGAAGGGGCTTGTCAATACAAGTGACTTTTTGAGGGCTGTGATAAAAAGTGAGGGAGGACTCCGTACAGATAGATTGCTTAGTCACCTTACAGCCTATGAAATTCCCGGAGAAAATAAAATTGTGTTTCATGCCGATACTGGGATGAATGCAGCTCCAAACTTAGACGAAAAAGCACAGATCCTTATGAATTCGCTTATGGCACTCGATACTCTGGGGATCAAGAACCCCAATGTGGCGATACTTACAGCCAATGAAAAGGTGGACCCCAAAATACCGGCAACAGTTGATGCGCAGGCGCTTGTTGAGATGAGCGAGCAGGGCAAATTTCCGCCAATGGTAGTGGAAGGTCCCATAGCCATGGATGTAGCGCTGGATCCGACGGCAGCCGCCCATAAAGGAATAAAAAGCAAAATCAGCGGCAAAGTTGACTTATTTTTGGTTCCGACAATAGAATCAGGAAACATCGCAGGTAAAGCACTTGTATATTACGCTAAAGTTAAAATGGCAGGACTGGTTCTGGGTGCTATGAAGCCCATTGTTCTCACATCCAGAGCAGAGACGGGCGAAGGTAAACTGAATTCTATCGCACTGGCGTGCTTAATGTCAGGTAAGTAGATATCAATATCAAGGGTTAAAAGGGGAAGCAACATGTATATATTGGCAATCAATCCCGGTGCCACATCGACGAAAATGGCAGTTTTTAAGGATCAAGTCAGGGTAATTGACTATAAGATTGAACATTCCGCTGAATCTTTAAAAGAATATAAAAACATATTTGACCAATACGATTATCGTTTGGGTTTGGTATTGGACATATTAAAAGAACATCAAATCGATTTAAAACACTTAAGTGCCGTTGTTGGTAGAGGAGGTCTGCTGAAACCAATTGAAGGCGGAACTTATCTCGTTAATCAAAGCATGTTGAATGATTTGAAAAACGCGATCCGAGGCCAGCATGCGTCAAACCTTGGCGCAGCGCTTGCGTATGGGATTGCCGAGCCCCTTGGCATTCCGGCATATATTGTGGATCCGGTAGCAGTAGATGAATTGACGGACGTGGCTCGTGTCTCAGGGTTACCTGATTTCAAAAGAGAGAGTCTGCTTCATACTCTCAACCACAAAGCGGTTGCCCGAAAAATAGCCAAGGAACTAGGATCTCGATACGAGGATAAAAATTTTGTAGTAGCTCATTTAGGAACAGGGACATCAGTAGCCGCCCATAGAAAAGGGCGTGCGATAGACATGAATGACGCTCGGGGAGAAGGACCCTTTTCAATTGAACGCTGCGGAGGCGTCAATGCCTACGACATGATGAAGTTGTGCTTTTCGGGGAAATACACGCAAGCCGAGCTTACTGAAAAAATGTACGCAAAAGGCGGGTTATACGCTTATCTTGGGACTAAAGACATCCGTGAGGTACAGCAACGAATAGAGAGTGGAGACGAGCAAGCCAAGCTCATTCTTGAGGGGATGATCTATCAAGTCGCTAAGGAAATAGGCGCCCAGGCAGCGGTGCTGAACGGCGAAGTTGACCGAATCATATTAACCGGCGGCATGGCTTATTCCAAGGAAATAGTAGAAAAAATCGCCGCTATGGTTAAATTTATCGCACCGGTTGAAATTGTACAGGGAGAAGAAGAGCTGGAGTCATTGTATTTAGGAGCGCTTCGGGTCCTTAATGGAGAAGAAGCAGCCAAGGTCTATATGTAAACTCTGTAAAATATTGACAAAAGGAGAAAACAGTAACAATGAAAAAACTAATGTCCGGCAACGAAGCCGTCGCAAGAGGAGCGTATGAGGCCGGGTGCATGATCGCAACAGGCTATCCCGGAACCCCCAGTACGGAAATCCTCGAAAATATTACGTCCTATAAGGAAATATACGCACAATGGTCTGTAAATGAAAAAGTCGCTATGGAGGTAGCCGCAGGGGCGGCAGCTGGCGGAACCCGTGTCCTATGCACAATGAAAGTCGTCGGGCTTAATGTAGCGATGGACCCGTTGATGACATTATCCTACCTGGGTGTCAATGGCGGGACAGTAGTAATCGTTGCAGACGATCCCGGATGCAGCAGTTCGCAAACGGAGCAGGACAACAGGCTGGTTGCTCCTTTCGCAAAGATCCCCCTTATTGAACCATCGGACAGCCAGGAATGCAAAGACTATCTTAAGTTTGCCTTCAAGCTCAGTGAGCAATTTGATACGCCGGTATTGTTTCGTATGACAACCCGCGTTTGCCACAGCAAAAGCATCGTGGAACTGGGAGAACGTATACAGCCGGAAATAAAAGAGTATGTCAATACCAAAAAATACTGCAGCAGCCCTACTCTGGCTCGTCAAAACCATGCGAAGCTGGAGCAAATGCTTGTAAAATTAGAGGAATATGCCAATGAATGTGAAATTAACCGCATTGAGTGGGGTGATAAAAGCATTGGTATTATCACAAGCGGTCCTTCTTATCTGCATGCCAAAGAAGTTTTTGGTGAAAACGCCTCTTATCTCAAGCTAGGTCTGACTCATGCCTTACCGAAAAAAGTGATTAAGGATTTCTGTAGTTCTGTAAAAAAAGTTTATGTGATTGAGGAAAATGAGCCATTTTTGGAAAATGCAATTAAGCTCATGGGAATTGACTGTGTTGGCAAAGATAGTTTGCCAATCCTATACGAACTTACTCCGGAAGTTATTAGGAACGAATTAACCGAAAAGAAAAATGAAACTGCCTACGAAATTGATATTAATGCGCCATCCAGACCGCCTATTCTTTGTTCGGGCTGCCCTCATCGAAGCATATTCTATGCTGTCAGCAAGTATAAAGACATCGTTACAGCCAATGATATTGGATGTTATACCTTGGGTATGGTTCCTCCTTTAGGCGTAACGGATACAATCATTTGTATGGGAGCGGGTATTTCTGCCGGCATCGGATTGGAAAAATCTTTTAAAATGAGCGGCCAGAAAAAGAAAGTTTTTGGTTTTATCGGAGATTCAACGTTCTTCCACAGTGGTATTACCGGGCTTATCGATGCGGTTTGGAATCAAAGTAATATGGCAGTTTGCATTTTGGATAACAGTACTACCGCCATGACCGGTCATCAGCAGACTCCCGGAAACGGTAAAACACTGTCAGGTGAGCCCTCGCCAATTGTTGACATTGAAACGGTAGTAAAGGCTTCCGGAATCAAGGAAGAAAACATACGCATTGTGGATGCCTACGACTTTGCGGCAGTAGAAGATGCTGTTAAAACCGCTTATAACGCGACGGAGGTTTTTGTCATCATCACAAAGAGACCGTGCGCTTTGCTTAAAGAAGTGCAAAAACAACGGGCAAATGTATATTGTGAGATTGACCAGGATAAATGCAAAAAGTGTAAAGCCTGCATACGGATAGGCTGCCCCTCGGTAATTATAAAAGATGGCACTTTCTCAATCAGTCGTGATTCTTGCAATGGCTGCAGCCTCTGCCAGCAAGTATGTAAATTCAATGCAATTAAAAAGGTAGGGGAGTAATATGAATACCAGTATTTTATTAGTTGGCGTTGGCGGACAAGGAACCATCTTAACTACGAAAGTTTTATCGGAAGGGCTTATGCAGTCAGGTTACGATGTGAAGATGTCGGAAATTCACGGTATGGCCCAGCGTGGCGGTAGTGTAACGACACAGATTAAATACGGTAACAAAGTCTATTCCCCGATAATTGGAACTGCAGAGGCCGACGTTGTGGTAGCATTCGAAAAATCAGAGGCTTTGCGCTACATTCAGCAATTAAAACCAGATGGTACGTTAATCGTTAATGACTACGAGATTTATTCTCTTCCTGTATTAACAGGGGCTGAGCAATATCCGGAAAACATTAATGAAAAACTGGCAGGCACCGGTGCTAAGCTCAATTTATTCAATGCTTTTAAAATCGCTTCGGATTTAGGGAATTCTAAAGTACAGAACATCATCATCCTGGGCGCAATCATTACAGCCTTAGGGCTGCAGCAGGTGGACTGGGAAAACATATTAAAACAATTTATTCCCGAAAAGCTCTATTCGCTGAATCTAAAAGCATTACAGGCTGGATTAGCGCTTAAATAAAAATGGATTAATTCTAAGTTGAGTGGGTTTATCAAAGACTCACCTTCTTGCAAAAAATCCCGTGATCTAGGAGGAGACATATTGAAGAAGACAGATGGGCTTTGGCTTCTGTTATTAATTGGAATCATTGCATTTATGGTCGTTCCGGTAACCCACGAAATATTTATACGGTTTACAACTCAACATCCTTATCTAAGTGGTTTTATTAAATTTTCAATTTTGGCTTCCATGGGTGAACTGCTTGCCATAAGAATTGTATCGGGTATTTGGAAGTTCCCGAAAGGTTTTGCCTATCGGGCAATTATCTGGGGTATTATTGGCATGTTTGTCGTACTGGTGTTTGACATTTTCGGCACAGGTGTTATGGGTGCAATGACTAAAGGCCTGTTGCCTGGCAAAAATTCTCCGATCCTATTGGCTTTTTTTATTGCCTTCATTATAAATTTGACTGCCGGATCCGTTATGATGATTGCGCATCGTTTAACTGACACGTATCTGGATATTAAGTATGAGAAACGGCAAGGAAATGTCACTTTGACGGAAGTGGTAGACCGGATTGATTGGAATGGACTTGTGACATTTGTTCTTTTTAAAACCATTCCTTTCTTCTGGGTTCCAGCACATACCATTGTTTTCTTATTGCCGCCGGAATATCGGGTTGTGACGGCAGCGATGCTCTCAATAGCCTTGGGAGCCATTCTGGCCTTTGCGAAGAGGAAATCACAACTTAGAGCCGGATAGGAAGGTATTCGTTTAAAACGATATGGAGGTCGACTTATGAAAGCTGAAATCATCAAAGAACTTAGGAGTATCGTTGGGAATAATCACGTATATACCTCGTACGAGGATTTGATGACCTACACCTATGATGCTTCTTTTATTAATGCCAACATCAAGAAAGATATGCCTGGAGCGATCGTACTTCCGGCAAGTACTGAAGAAGTGTCCAAAGTCCTTAAAGTGGCAAACAGAGAGAAAATTTCTGTAGTGCCGCGTGGGGCAGCAACGAACGTTTCCGGAGGTACGATATCTATCGGAGATTGTATCGTCATCGGCCTGACGCGAATGAATAAAATTCTGGAGATAGATCGAAAAAATTTAATCGCTGTTGTTGAAGCGGGCGTGATCACAGCACAATTTCAGAGTGAAGTTGAGAAAATAGGCTTGTTCTATCCTCCGGATCCTTCCAGCATGAGTTATTCAACCCTCGGCGGAAATATCGCTGAATGTGCAGGTGGACCTCGAGGGGTCAAGTATGGCGTGACAAAAGATTATGTTATCGGTCTTGAGGTCGTACTCCCCAGCGGTGAAGTGATCAATACCGGTGGTCGGCTGATGAAAAATGTTGTCGGCTACGATATGACGAAGTTATTTACAGGATCGGAAGGCACACTGGGGATTGTGACCAAAGCAATCCTTAAACTTATTCCGTTACCGGAGGCCAAAAAAACGATGCTGGTCATCTATCCTGTCCTTGATCAGGCGTGCGAAACCGTATACAAAATTATTGCCAATGGAATCGTTCCAACAACGCTGGAGCTGCTGGATAACATTTATATCAAAAATATAGAAGAATATGCTCAGATAGGCTTACCTATAGATGCCGGAGCCGTACTCTTAATCGAAGTAGACGGGGATCCTGATGTCCTGGATAAACAGATGACGAAGATCGAACAAATATGCAAAGAACAAGGGGCTTCCCAGGTAAAAATCGCGAAAACGAATGATGAAGCACAGGATTTATGGCGGGCCAGACGTTCAGCTTTTGCGGCGATGTCAAGACTTAAACCGACCATAATCGGAGAAGACTGTACCGTGCCAAGGAGCAATATTCCGGCAGCAGTTCGTCGAATTCATGAGATAGCTAAAAAATATGACTTAATTATTGCTGTCCTGGGACATGCCGGAGACGGAAACCTGCATGCCACCATCATGGCTGATGAATCCAATAAGGAAGAAATGGCACGGGTAGATCAAGCCGCGGAAGAAATCTTTATGGCAACCTTGGATTTGGACGGTGCACTCAGCGGTGAGCATGGCATTGGACGGGCAAAATCTAAATATATTGGCCTGCAGTTAGGGGAAACTGGACTGGATATTCAACGCCGTATTAAATTAGTGTTAGATCCTAACAACATCATGAATCCCGGCGTGATGCTTGGAGAGTGCCAAAATGAATAAAAATTTAGAGTCCTGGAAACAAGATGTCATCCGGTGTATTCGCTGCGGTGCCTGTCAAAATGTATGCCCTATATATAAAGAATTGGAAGTCGAATCATCAGTAGCCAGGGGAAGGATTAAACTCATCCGATCCGTAATCAACCAGGATATCAGTTTATCTGATGGTTTTGCTGAAAAAATGTCCCTGTGTTTAATGTGTAAAGCCTGTATCAACAATTGCGGCAGCGGCGTCAAAGTAGACAAACTGGTTGAAGCAGCCAGAAAAGAAATCGTTGAGCAAAAAGGGCTGCACCCGCTTAAAAGAATTATTTTCCGATTGGTCCTCAAAAACCGTTGGGTCTTTAATACCGGGATGAAAATAGGAAGTCTGTTCCAGGGTTTGCTCTTTAGAAAAGGACCCGGCGGGCAGGGGATGCTGCCCAGGATGTCGCTGGGAATTGACAAGAGGAGACTTCTTTCTCCACTTGCACCAAAATCATTCAGGTCTATGTACCCGGAAGTCATAAAAGTTCCCAATGCTAAAATGAGGGTAGCCTTTTTTACAGGCTGCATGACGAATTATATGTACACTGATACAGGTACAGCTGTAGTTAATGTCTTGAAACGTAACGGTGTAGAAGTAGTTATCCCCGCTCTCCAAAATTGCTGTGGGACGCCGGTGCGTATTAACGGCGACTATGAAACAGCCAGAGAAATGGCCAAAGCCAATATTGATGTATTTGTCAAAGAAGATTTTGATGCAGTCGTCGTAGCCTGCGGCACGTGCGGCTTGGCTCTGAAGGAAGAATATGCCGAATTGCTGGCAGATGATCCGGTATATTTGGAAAAAGCAAAGAAACTTGGATCGAAAGTCAAGGATTTCACAGAACTAGTCGTAACTTTAGATGGATTTAAGGAACCAATCGGCCAATTACCGATGAAAGTAACCTACCATGATCCTTGTCATTTAGTCCGGGGTTTAAAAGTCAAGACTCAGCCCAGGGAGATTATTCAAAGCATACCGGGTATAGATTTTAAGGAAATGACTAAACCCGATACCTGCTGCGGGAGCGGCGGCTCCTTCTGTTTATACCACTATGACCTCTCCTGTAAGGTTAATGACCGCAAAGTTGAAGATATTAAACAAACAGGTGCCGAAATGTTGGTTACCGGCTGCGGAGCATGCAGGATGCACATCGCAGACGGTCTTAACCGCCAGGGTATAAATCTAAAGGTAATGCATACGGCTCAATTACTTGAAATGGCCTATAACTCTAATTCCTAATCATGTTATATAGTCAATAAGACGCTTAATTCATATAAAAGATTTACGATAAAGGCTCGTAGAAAGAAGTATGGCTTGCTTTTGGTAATAGTTCCGACAAGCAGGCCTTATTTCATATTTTGTATGAGGAAAGTAGGATTATGTTGATTATTAGTTTTTTGACTTCTAATTTTGCTATTCCATAAAGCGTGATAGGCTATAGATCAAATGGTTTTATGTAATTTCAACTAAGGTTTTTGATAACTTATACTGCATCGGCAGCCGGAGTGTTGTCGCTTGGTTAGTGTACAAATTATGACACATTTATTTGCTGATAATGGATACTTAGAATTAGAAGCTGTTAGAAACAGAAAGAATAATGAAATGAACCCGTTTATGATTGGTGAAATGGGAATTTCAGATTATTATAATAATTTACGGAAGAAAATTGAGACCGCAATTGCAAATCATGAAGAAAAGTAATATTTTTTCTATGTGCGGTTTTTTTCGGGTTGGCCACCGGGAATGAAATCTAACTCTATAATTTCCTTATAGAGTTCTTTGCGTCTTTCGGTGAGGAAAAATATTTCTTTCATCGTTTTGCGCTTGGGACTGCGAAGATTATTAAGGTATTCGGAGCAGAGTTCTGTATTAATAATGCCTTCCCGGTCACTGAAATTTTCGGTTAAAATCTCCCCCTTAGGATTAAAAACGATTGACCCGCCTTGAAATTCCTGACCTCTCCCGTTAGATCCAATGACATTACAGGCACCGAGATAAACCGAATTATCATAGGCCCTTGCGCCGAGATAACGAAGCCATAGTTCTCTTCTATCACCTATAATCCTCGGTGAGGCGTGGGGAGCAAATAAAACTTCAGCACCTTTAAGTGAATAGATTGTTGCAACTTCCGGAAAGTGCCAATCAAAGCAAAGGCCAATACCAAAACAAAGGCCATGTGAGCTGAATACAGGGAACCCCTTCCCAGGTAAGAAATATTTTTCTTCACTCTTTCCGAGATGGGTTTTCCGATAAAAGTCAAGTTTTCCATCCGCTAAAGCAATAAAATGAGTCAGATACGGTTTTGGCTCATCACTTTTTTCCGCCATACCTGCCAAAATGGTAATTCCGAGTTCTACAGCTAATTGGGATATTTTCCTGACATTTTCGCCCCTTAAGGGCTCAGCTAAATGCTGTGCTTCTTCGGGGGCGTAGCCATGCATAGACATTTCGGGAAAACATAAAATTTTAATCCCTTCACGGGCGGCCATTTCCGAAAAAGAGATGATTTTACCAATGTTAATTTCTGTTTCTCCAACATGAGATTCCATTTGGACGAGGCCGATCTTGCAATTCTTATCCAAATTGATTGTCCTCCGGAGAGTGTAGAATTATTTAGATTTATACTTCGGTCTGGGTATTGCTTTTTAATACATCCGTAAGTTTTTCCCGATTATGCAAAAAGTTAATAAAATAACGCTCTTCTTTGGATTGGAAGGTTTGGGCATGAAGAAGTATATTTAAAGGCCGATAAACAGGACAATCCTGAATTTTAAGTGATTTTAGATTTTCGTTGCAATCATTGGTAAGTGTTAAAGCAGAAATAATTGTAATTCCTAAACCTGCGGCTACGACTTGCTTAACAGCTTGGGTGCTTCCCAATTCCATTGTGATATTAAGCTGGGAAGGGTCAAAACCTCTTTCCTCTAAAGCCATCTCCATTACTTTACGGGTTCCGGAACCTACTTCGCGGGTTATCATCCGTTCCGTGGCGAGTTCCGCAAGCGTGATACTGGAACGGGTTGCCCAAGGATGATGAAAAGGCACAACGACAACAAGTTCATCCTGCCAAAAATTTTCAACAACCAATTCTCGATTTTGGGCTACAGGACCTTCCACCAATCCTATATGAATTCGTTTTTCCAGCACATCTTGCGCGATAGTTTCTGTGTTGGCAATTTTTGCTTTAAAGTCAATATCAGGCCTGACATTATAAAGGTATCCAAGGATATGAGGTAAGACATACTCACCTATCGTTAGGGTTGCACCAACATGAATAAGACCCCGTTTATCTTCAGTCAAATCAGCGATTTTTTCGCCTGCCTCTTTCATAATTTGAACAACTTGACAAATATGCTGGTAAAATATTTTCCCTGCATGAGTCAGGGTTACTCCTTTATTGGTACGTTCAAAAAATTTAGCACCGTATTGATTTTCCAGGTTTTGGATCTGAATGCTGATACTTGGCTGACTCATATGCAGCCTTTTTGCTGCTAGTGTGATATTTCTGGTTTCGGCAACCTCCTTGAAAACAAGGTACTGTTGTTCGTACATTTCGGTACCCCCCTAAAAGAAATCACTTATTTATAGTATACTAATTTTTTGCTCAAGCATCTATCAACAATTAATATACAAGTGTTAAATCATACTTTTTCAAGGAGATTGCTGGGAAGACTTATATTTTCTTGCTAAAGATACTAATCTATCAGCCCATTCGGGAGTACCTAAGGCATGAATATGGTTATATGAAGCATAAACCTGTTTATATATTACCCCATCATACACCCCATCGATACCTTGTCCCCGTTTAACAGTGCAGCCAAACTTAATTGAAGGTTCGAGATTTTCGATCCTGGAATTATGAAACTCGTGTCCTTTAATTTCTGTATCAGAAGAAAACCAGGGATTATCCGGCAAACTGTTAAGGAGCGTGTATCCGTGAGCCTGCGGCTTGTCTTCCATTACTACATCCAATGGTAAGGAGCCAACCATTTCATAAGATCTACCGTTAACTTTCAAGGTGCGGCCTAAATACATGAGCCCTCCGCACTCCGCGTAAATAGGCAAATTAGATTCTACCGCCTTTTTGATGGAAATTCGCAAATTGGTGTTATTTTCCAATTCTGGAGCAAATAATTCCGGAAAACCTCCGCCGATATAAAGCGCATCGAGATCCGAAGGTAAACGGGAATCAGTTAAACTATTGATCTCAATGATATCAGCGCCTAGCTGCTTCAAAGCAAAAATATTCTCAGGGTAGTAAAAACTAAATACTTTATCCCGTAGCACTCCGATTTTAACCGACTCGGGTTCAATCGTACCTAAGGTCTTATTTTCGGGTAAAATATAAGAAGGAAGGGGAGGGCAATGAGATGCAAGGGAATATATTAGATCCAGATCAACATGGTTTCCAATCACTTCAGCAAGATAATCCAATATATTTTCGGTATTTTCTGATTCCGCCTGTGTAATTAAGCCAAGGTGACGATCAGGAATATTTAAACCGGTATCTTTAGGAATTGCTCCTAAAACCGGGATTTTGCAATAGTGTTCAATTGCTTCCCGCAGCATTTTTTCATGCCGGGGTCTGGCAACTTTATTTAATATAACACCGCAAATGTTTATTTCAGGGTCAAAATGCTGACAGCCCATGATGATTGCAGCAGCGCTTCTTGTCATTCTGGTTGGATCAAGCACTAGTATCACAGGAGTGCAAGTTATTTTGGCAATTTCGGCTGTAGAACTGCTTCCGGCCAAGTCTAATCCATCGTACAATCCCATAGCACCTTCTATTAAGCATAAATCCATATTTTGAGCGGCAAGATCGATCGCGTTACAGAGCTGTTCGGGTTTCATAAGATAGGAGTCGAGGTTATGGCAAGGAATTCCTGCGGCAGCGGTATGCCAGCTGGGATCAATATAGTCGGGTCCTTTTTTAAATGGCTGAACCCTAAGACCTCTACGGCAAAATGCACGTAGAAGTCCCAGGGTTACAGTGGTTTTACCACTGCGTCCTTGTGGCGCAGCAACAATAATGCGATTCGCGGTGGTTGGATTTTTCGAGAGCATTATACACAACCTGTAGGTTTCATTAATCCGGCAACTTTGCATGCGCCTTTGGCAGGACCGCTGGGAAAGAGTTCATAAACTTTCTTCAGATCGAAGCCGGTTTCTTTGCAGAGTTTACGAATCATAGGCGCGACCCCAAATTTATCATTATAGTCACGCAGGTAATTAATCAACTTCCAATGCTCTTCAGTAAGTTCTTCTACCTCTTCGGTAAGTGCCAGAGCGTAAGCTACCTGCTCATTCCAAAGGGATGGGTCTTCCATAAAACCATCTTCATCCAAGGGGATTACAACGCCATTAACATTAAGTTCTGCCATAATTTTATCCTCCTAAAGTATCAAAATAATATTTTTTTTTATAATATAAGAGCCCTGCCCATTAGATCGCTTAACCCTTTGACTGTGACATCTACTTTATGGTATTTCATCATATCGGGAAGCTGCGCTTTACAGATGGCACAGGGAGCACATAGGATTTTAGCACTAGTATTTCTTACGCATTCGGCCTTGGGTTGAGCTAAAGCGGCTCTAATTTCCTTAGCTTCATCCATAAGAATGCCTGATCCTCCTCCACAGCAAAAGCTGTACTCGGCTGTAGGGGTCATTTCTACAAAATTCTGCACACAGGCCTTCAGAAGTTCTCTAGGCTGATCTATCAAGTCTCCCGCCCGGGCATAATTACAAGGGTCGTGATAAGTGACAACTTCAGGATTCTTTGATTTGTCAAATTGAATACGTCCATCCCGATAGTAGCCAAGGATTTCTTCAAATAAGTGTGCAACGGGAAAGGGAAGGGGACCGTTAAGTGTTTGAGTGAACATTCGCCAGGTTCTCCAGCCGTGACCGCATTCCCCGGCTACCAGTCTTTTGACCCCCAGTTTTTTACCTGCTTGGACCAAGCGACGGCTGTGTTCTCTAAGGGTTGGCTCATGGAAAAACAGTCCGAAATTTGCGGTTTCAACAATGCTGGAACTCAGTGTCCAGGATACCCCGGCTTTATAAAAGAGCTTAGCGACAGACATTAATCCATCTGTGTTATTGAATAAATCGGAAGAGGAGGGATTAAAAAGAACCTCAACACCCGGTTTATCTATAGGGATAGGAATATCAATTCCTGTCTCATCCTTAAGCTCTTCTTCCAAGAATTCAACACCGTCTAAGATTGCAGGTACAGGGGTACCCATATTATTACCGGTTTTCTCCATGTTCTTCACGATTCCCGTATGGAACCTGCTGGCGAGGCCTATGTGGGCAAGGAGTTCCCTCATGGCTATGGTGACTTCTGCCGTATCTATCCCTTTGGGACAAAACAGGGCACAACGCCTGCATTGGTTGCATTGGTGAAAGTACTTATACCATAACTCAATGGTTTCTTGGTCGATATCCTTAGCACCATCCCATACTCTCAAAATCGAAAGCCCAGGTGCAAATATTTTTTTGTAAACGCTACGGACCAAATCGACACGGGCTACCGGCATATTATAAGGATCCTTGGTTCCAAGGTAAGAATGGCATTGTTCGATGCAAGCACCGCAGTGAGTGCAGGTATCCAAATATAACTTGAGGGAGCGTTTGTATTTTAACATCTCACCAAGGATTTCTAAAGCCATTTTGGGACGATCTCCCGGTGCAACCGGAAATAAATACAAGTCTTGCAAGTCTTTATCTTTTGTTTCATAGGGAATCCGTAGATGCTCGCTCATTTCAGGATCACCTGTCTTTCATGCGGTCTTACAATTAGCCAGCGACTGAAGAAAATCCCGCAGGAATGAACAAGTTTGGAATAGGGAAAATACAACAGTAACAACTGAACTAAGGTAAAGTGGAAGAGAAATGCCGTGTGTTCAGGCAGCTGCACCGGATGAAAAGTAATTAGCCCTATCAGATAATTCTGTACAACTTCATACGAGATTTCATCGAACAGCCGCATATACATCCCGCTCCCTGCAATGCCAAGCAAGAGAACAAGTATAAGATAATCAGCAAAAGAAGAAATCGATCTGATTTTAGCTGACGTTGAACGGCGGATAGTTAATAGGATCAAGCCTAAGAACAACGCGGCACCGGCATAGGTTCCCATTAATACGGAAAGCCTTAAACTCATTTCAGAACTTGCCCCAAACCATGTAAATTGTTGGCCAAGTAAACCTATTCCGAAAAAATGTCCCACCAAAATGAAAGCCAGGGAGATATGGAATAGCCAGGACATGAACCAAAAACCTTTGTTGCCTCGCCATAGGCTTTTAAATCCTACCGATTCCTTTACTAAATCCATGGCAGCACCAGTCCGTGTTTGCGGACAGGGAAAAACCGTAAGGTTAAAAGGAACCTTGACTTTGAGCCAAGAAAGGATGCGAAGAATCATACCGCCCAGAAACAAGACGATTACAATGTAGGGTACAACTGCTCCAAAGAGGATGCTCATGATCTCCCTACCTCCAAAAAATTAATGATGAGTGAGTTAATTAATTAATCCGGTGCGCCGACTTTGCCTTTAAGGGCAACGAAGGTTGTCGTAATATACAAATATTCTACAATATCTTCAATTGCCAATTCTTTAACAGCAAGATCCACGTCGGATTTCTTTTCACCTATGGCCGCGGCAATCTCTTTACTTTTGGCTTTTTGTACGGTCTGTAGATATGCTACAACCTTTTCTTTTATTTCGGGGTTAGCTGCTCCTTTATCCATTATAGGAAGTCCCCTTTCATATAAATTGTCTGGTAAGACTGTATAAAGACATTGTCATTACACAATCTTACACAGCATGAGACATACGGGTTAATAACTCAAATTCTTAATACTTAAATGCAGCAGTTGTACGGAAAGTTTCTCTGGAGAAAATATAGTCGTCAATTAATTTGTCAGAGAAAGGAATCTCAGTAAGGCTAAAGAATCTTTCCCAACCAATTCTTTCTACCCATTCTCCCATCCGTTCACCTTTGCGGGCGTTGGCAATCCAGGCTTCCACGATTTTGCGGACAGCTTCAGTCACTTCTGGCCAGCGGGGAGGATTATTGGGCAGGAACGGAATGACCATGCGGGAGAAGCTTGGGGCAGTACGCGCATTGGATACTTTGCCTCCGATCATAATAGCGCAGCCATCATTTTTTCCGTCCATGATTTCCATTCCGGGAGACATGGTATAACAGTTACCGCAATACATACATTTTTCTTCATGAACTACAACACTCTTAGTTTTTGGATTAGGACGAATTGCACCTGTCGGGCAGCTGGCAACCAAGCTGGGAATTTCAGTACCTTTTTGAATTTTTTCATCATTAATTCTGGGCACGGTTCTGTGAACACCTACAATTGCCAGGTCGCTACAGTGGGCAGCCCCGCACATATTGAGGCAGCAGGCTAATCCCATCTTTAATTTAGCCGGCAACTTCATTGAACCAAAGTATTCATAAAGATCGTCCATAACAGCTTTGACAATACCTGAAGCATCTGTTGCAGGAGTATGACAATGAATCCAGCCCTGGGTGTGTACAATATTATTAAGAGAAGGTCCGGTACCGCCGACGGGGAGATCCTTTTCAGCTAACAGAGCAATTAATGGTTCTACTTTTGCTGGGTCAGACACCAGGAATTCAACATTATTACGGCTGGTAAAACGCAGGTAGCCATCGCAATAAGCATCTGCAATATCGCAAATTTCTCTGATGTAGGAAATGTTTACTAAACGGGGAGACCCGACTCTAATACTGTAAAGTACGGCGCCACTTTCAGAAACGTGTTTAAGAACGCCCGGACGGGGAATTTCATGATATTTCCAGTTTCCGTAATTTTCCATAATTACAGGAGGAAGCATATCTCTAAAATAAGGAGGCCCTTGATCTAATTTAGCCATTTGTTCTCCACCTCTTCATTGTATTAATAAAATAGTGTTTATCTATTACTCAATAATTTCGTCTTTTTGCCAGAAGACATATGGATTGGCACGCGGGCGGAAGACCATTTGCGGAACAGGAGGGAGTCCCACATCACGTAAGAATCTGCCCATACCCATACGATAGATGGTTTCTCCAATACGTTCACGGGTTTTGCCGTTTTCATCCCACCAATCCCAAATACGGGCCATCATATCCTTGAATTCAGCGTAATCATCTTCACTTTCCATTTTCATAAAAGGAACAATAACCCAGGACATAAAAGCTGATTGTACGATTGTAGATTTTCCACCCAAGAGGATAGTTGCTCCTTTTTCTTTGCCGGGTTGGACAGCCTTGGGCATTTTGTTGATGCAGTGCATGCAGCGGGAGCAGTCCTCTGCGATGACGGACAGTTCTTTTGTGTCATGATTAAACTTTAAAGCACGGGTGGGACATTTGTCACAAACTTCTGCTTGAATATCCATGCCTTCTGCCGCATATTGTTTGACTTGATCCTGATCAATGCGGATGCTGTCTCTCCAAGTTCCAATTACAGAACAGTCGGACCTGGCAATAGATGCTGTACAATCATTGGCACAGCCTGAGAATTTAAATTTGAATTTATATGGCCACATCGGACGATGGAGTTCATCTTGATATGTGTTGGTTATGTTGTGGCATGCTTCGAGCGTATCATAACAGGCATGTTCGCAGCGGGCCGGTCCAACACAGCAGCTTGGGGATCTTAAGTCTGAACCGGATCCTCCAAGATCAAAGCCGGCATCACTAAAATCATTAAAAGCGGGTTGAATGTGTTCGGTTTTCATTCCCAACATAATAATGTCGCCGGTAGATCCGTGCATGTTGGTGAGACCGCTGCCGTGTTTTTCCCAAATATCGCAAATAGTACGTAGGGCTTTGGTATTGTAGAACCAGCCGGAAGGTGAAGCTAAACGCATGGTATGAAATTCAGCTAAATTAGGGAATTCTTCAGGGAGATCGGAATACCTTCCGATAACGCCGCCGCCGTAACCTCTTACGCCAACAAGTCCGCCATGTTTCCAGTGGCCTGTTTTCTCTTCATAAGACCTTTCTAACTGTTGCAAGAGTTCTCCGGCAGAGGGGTTGGATTCCGCAGCTTCTTTTATTTGAGATACAAAACTGGGCCATGGTCCTTTTT
>CAYZDF010000025.1:0-38191 GCA_964477085.1 uncultured Gracilibacteraceae bacterium
TTGGTGTTGTGGTATAAACCCTCGTGCATACCCCTCTTTTTTGAGGAGAACCACCTGAAGGAAAATCCTTACGCTTAAGGGCATTATATCCCCACTGCAAAGCGGGAGCAGTCGATTTCTGAGTAACCTTTTCTCTTCCCTTGCGAATAAGCTGATGAATCGTTGGCATAGCTGCACCTCCTTTCCTGTAAGCAAGTTTATTTAGAAATCCGTCGCATACGCCTTTTTCAAGCACTGACGTATGCAATGGATACGCTTACCAACACGATATAGAAACATGGCAAGGAATCGTCCAGGCAAGTCCTGCCTGGAGCAATTCCACCGGATTTCTACTATGCTATTATGCAAAATCATGCTGCAATTGCAAATCTTTATTCTCGTTATTTCAGAATAGCTGCTACAGCAGCACCTACTTTAATCCCGCAGGCTTTTCCCAGTTCGGTCATACACAAAACCTCGATAGTCTGAATCTGTTTTGTGCTGCACATATCGATAATCGGCTTAAGTAAGCGACTATCAGCATCCTTGGCAACATAAACACTGCGAACTTCTCCCTTTTCCAGGGCACGGCCGGTTTGTTTCAAACCAACAACAACTTTTTCTGCTTTTTTAAAAGATTCATCAAGCATTGTAGAAATGCTTTCCTCCTTTATACCCAAAATCAGACTATATTATTTTAGCAGTACCCTATTTGTGTGTCAAGCGGAAGGTTAAGCGAGGCTTTAGTCTTTGCTAAGCCTTTGGCTTCAGCAAAGATAAAGCTGAGCGCCACACCATGAGTCAAGGAACACGGTACTTCGGTTTAAACATGGTATTACCTTATCTGTAGGAAGTAGCTGAAGCGAAGCATCTTTTTAACCTTTGTTGCTAAGCCTCCGGCTGAAACCAAGCATATCCCTAACCGCGAACTTCCTTAACCAAAGCATCTTATACCGGGCTAAAGCTATACCCTACATCTAAACGTCCTACGCCTCAGGAACCTCATCCGTAACCTTAAGCAATCTGTACTTCGACATACCTGTTCCCGCAGGGATCAGTTTACCGATAATAACATTCTCTTTGAGACCAATCAACGGATCGACCTTTCCTTTGATGGCAGCTTCTGTAAGGACCCTCGTTGTCTCCTGGAAGGATGCCGCTGAAAGGAAGGAGTCAGTCGCCAAGGAAGCTTTAGTGATTCCGAGCAGAGTCGGTCGGGATTCAGCAGGTTCTCCGCCTTCTCTGGTTACGAAATCATTCTCTTCCTCGAACTCGAAGATATCGATGAGGCCTCCCGGCAGGAGACTGGTGTCACCAGCTTCTTCGATCTTAACTTTTCTCAGCATCTGTCTGACCATAACTTCGATATGCTTATCATTGATATCAACACCCTGGAGACGGTAAACACGCTGAACCTCACCGAGGAGATAGACCTGAACACCTGTAATTCCTTTAATCTTCAATGTGTCATGAGGATTTACACTACCTTCGGTGAGCTCATCTCCTGGTGAGATAACCTGTCCGTCTTTCACCCTGAGGCGAGAACCATATGGAACGGGATAGACTTCATGCTGGCCGTCTTCACTCATGACCTCGATCTCACGGCGGCCTTTAATCTCCCTGACGGTTACTGTACCACCGATTTCTGAGATGATGGCCTGGCCTTTCGGTTTACGTGCTTCAAACAACTCTTCAACCCTTGGCAGACCTTGCGTAATATCGTCTCCAGCCACACCGCCGGTATGGAAGGTACGCATGGTAAGCTGTGTACCAGGTTCTCCGATGGACTGGGCTGCGATAATCCCCACAGCCTCTCCAATCTCGACGAGACGGCCGGTTGCCAGATTTCGACCGTAACATTTCTTACAGACGCCATAACGGGTCTTACAAGAAAGGACAGATCGGATTTCAACTCTATCATATGCATCAGCGATTGCTTTTGCTTGTTCCTCATTGATCTCTTCATCGGTGGAGGCCAGAATCTCGCCAGTTTGTGGATGACGAATCTCTTTCGCTGGGTAACGCCCAACCAGACGCTCTTCAAGTTTTTCGATCATCTCACTGCCTTCTTTGATATCTTCCACAAAGATACCATGGTCAACACCGCAGTCCTCTTCTCGAACGATAACATCCTGAGACACATCCACCAATCGACGTGTTAGGTAACCGGAGTCAGCTGTCCTGAGGGCGGTATCAGCCAGACCTTTACGAGCACCGTGCGAAGAAATGAAATACTCTAGAACGGTTAGGCCTTCACGGAAGTTTGCCTTAATGGGGAGTTCGATGGTTCTTCCGGATGGGTCAGCCATAAGTCCGCGCATACCTGCTAACTGACGAAGCTGTTGCACATTACCACGAGCTCCGGAGTTTGCCATCATATAGACAGGATTGAACTTATCAAGTGATTCCATCAGGGCTTTAGTTACGGCATCATTAGCTTTGGTCCAGATATCAATGACCAAAGTTTTCCGTTCTTCATCCGTAATCAGTCCACGTCGGTACTGCTGTTCCGTCTTGGTGACATTGATATCCGCCTCAGCGAGTATGGATTTCTTGACTTCAGGAACCTGAATGTCACCGATGCCAACTGTTACGCCTGCCTGTGTTGAGTATCTGAATCCAAGATTCTTGATCCCATCCAATAGCTTAGCGGTCTTATCGTAACCACACAGCCGATAGGTCTTGGCAACGATCTTATCAAGTGCTTTTTTCGGTACCATTTCATTGACAAATCCAACTTCTGATGGAATTACCGTATTAAATATCAGTCTTCCAACTGTTGTCTCGATCATCTGTCCATCTTTGCGAACTTTAATTAAAGCCTGAAGATGAGTGGCTTTGGATTGGTAAGCGAGAATCGCTTCATTCACATCTTTAAAAAATTTGCCTTCTCCCAAAGCTCCGGGTCTCTCCATGGTGAGGTAATAACAGCCAAGAACCATGTCTTTGGTCGGAGAAGCAACCGGTCGTCCGTCTTTGGGGTTAAGGATGTTGTGTGAAGACAACATTAACAGTCTGGCTTCAGCTTGAGCTTCAGCTGACAGAGGGACGTGCACAGCCATCTGGTCGCCGTCAAAGTCTGCATTATAAGCTGTACATACAAGTGGGTGGATCTGAAGGGCACGTCCTTCGACAAGTACCGGTTCAAATGCTTGAATACCGAGACGGTGCAAGGTTGGTGCACGATTGAGTAATACCGGATGTTCCATGATAACTTTCTCCAGTACATCCCATACTTCAGGGCGTACTCTCTCGACCATCCTCTTAGCACTCTTGATATTATGAGCAAAGCCTTCATTGACGAGATTTTTCATGACGAAAGGCTTGAATAACTCTAAGGCCATCTCTTTGGGAAGACCACATTGCGAAAGTCTCAGGGTAGGCCCGACCACGATAACAGAACGTCCTGAATAGTCAACACGTTTACCCAAAAGATTCTGACGGAAACGTCCTTGTTTACCTTTGAGCATATCACTTAAGGATTTAAGTGGTCTGTTTCCAGGGCCGGTCACAGGACGACCGCGACGACCGTTATCAATAAGGGCGTCGACTGCCTCTTGCAGCATCCTTTTCTCATTGCGAACAATAATATCAGGTGCTCCAAGATCCAACAGCTTTTTGAGACGATTATTACGGTTGATAACTCGGCGATAAAGATCATTTAAATCCGAAGTAGCAAATCTTCCGCCATCGAGCTGAACCATCGGGCGTAATTCCGGTGGAATGACAGGGATAGAATCAAGAATCATCCATTCCGGATTATTACCGGACTTCTTAAAAGCTTCAACAACTTCCAGACGGCGGATCGCTCTGATCTTCCGCTGTCCGGAAACTTCTTTTAGTTCTGTACGCAATTCTTCATTGAGTTTATCAAGATCGATTTCAGCCAGTAATTCTTTGATCGCTTCCGCGCCCATCTCCGCTTTGAAAATACTCCCGTATTTTTCTCTGGCTTCCCGGTATTCTGTCTCAGTCAGGAGTTGCTTTTTCATGAGCGAGGTTTCGCCGGGATCAATCACAATATAAGCGACGAAATATAAAACTTTCTCCAAAGAACGGGGTGACATATCCAAAAGCAGTCCCATACGGCTGGGAATCCCTTTAAAGTACCAGATATGAGAAACAGGAGCAGCTAATTCAATGTGTCCCATTCTTTCTCTACGGACTTTAGACCTTGTTACTTCTACGCCACAGCGATCGCACACGATTCCTTTATATCGAACTCTCTTATACTTTCCGCAGTGACATTCCCAGTCACGTGTAGGTCCAAAGATCTTTTCACAGAATAAACCTTCCCTTTCGGGCTTTAAGGTACGATAGTTAATGGTTTCAGGTTTCTTGACCTCCCCAAATGACCATTTTCGAATCATCTCTGGAGAAGCTAAACCGATACGCATTCTATCAAAATTATTTACATCCAGCACGGTGTTCTCTCCTTTCACCCGTCGACAGTTCTTTGCCCAATTTGATATTCCTATTATTCTTCGTAATCATTATTAAAATCTGAATCGAATTCATTACCGTCCAAATCAACTGCAAGGTCTTCAACGAGGTCATCGCCTAAGTCGTTCGACAGGTCTGTATCAAGATCATCTTCGGAAGCCTCTAAAGTTTGGTAATCTTCATTCTCAATTACAGAATCGTTTTCTATATATTCATCATCTTCTTCGTAATCCTGGCCATCATCGTCACCGTCTCCGGCTTCGACTACTGAGAACTGATCATCCATACCTAGTTCTTGAGCTACCTCACCAACGTCATCATCCAGGTCTTTAATCTCGATTTCCTGATCTTCTTCGGAGAGAACAGAAACATCAAGTCCAAGGCTCTGTAACTCTTTAATCAGTACTTTAAATGATTCGGGAACACCAGGTTCAGGTATATTCTCGCCTTTAACAATAGCTTCATAGGTTTTTACCCTACCGACGACATCATCTGACTTAACGGTGAGAATTTCCTGTAAGGTGTACGATGCTCCGTAAGCTTCAAGTGCCCAAACTTCCATTTCACCGAATCTCTGTCCACCGAACTGAGCTTTACCGCCCAGAGGCTGCTGGGTAACCAGAGAGTATGGACCGGTCGAACGGGCGTGTATCTTATCGTCAACCAGGTGGTGCAGCTTAAGCATATACATGTAACCAACCGTAACCTCATTATCAAAAGGTTCGCCTGTACGTCCATCATATAATACAGACTTACCGCTTTCCGGTAATCCTGCATTACTCAGTGTTTCAAAGACATCATTTTCTGTCGCACCATCAAAGACAGGGGTGGCGATATAGAGTCCAAGTGCTTTGGCTGCCCATCCGAGGTGCGTTTCCAAAACCTGACCGATGTTCATACGCGAAGGTACCCCAAGTGGATTTAAGACGATTTCGATGGGTGTTCCGTCTGGCATGAAGGGCATATCCTCTTGACGCATGATTCTGGATATAACACCTTTATTTCCATGTCGGCCCGCCATTTTATCTCCTACGGAGATCTTTCGTTTTTGAGCGATATACACACGAACAAGCTGGTTAACACCAGGTGCTAATTCATCGCCGTTTTCTCTCTTAAACACTTTTACATCAACAATCTTACCGGCTTCACCATGCGGAACCCTTAAAGATGTATCTCTGACTTCTCTGGCCTTTTCGCCAAAGATCGCTCTTAAAAGACGTTCTTCTGCGGTCAGCTCGGTTTCACCTTTAGGAGTAACTTTTCCAACAAGGATATCACCAGGGCGGACTTCAGCCCCGATACGGATGATTCCGCGTTCATCGAGATCTTTCAGGACATCTTCACCCACGTTGGGGATATCTCTGGTAATCTCTTCAGGACCTAATTTAGTGTCACGAGCATCCGCTTCATATTCTTCAATATGGATAGAAGTAAAATAGTCTTCCTTCACCAGTTTTTCACTGATGAGAATAGCATCCTCATAGTTATAGCCTTCCCAAGGCATAAAGGCTACCAAGACATTGCGTCCTAAAGCCAATTCTCCGTTATCGGTTGATGGACCATCCGCAATAACTTGCCCTGCTTCGATCCTTTGTCCTTTCAGAACAATGGGACGCTGGTTAATGCAAGTACCCTGGTTACTTCTCAGGTATTTAAGCATTTTATATTTACTCGTAGTACCATCATCATTTTGCATGATGATATCATCGGATGTAACTCTGACTACCGTGCCCGTTTTTTGTGCTACTAGGCAGACGCCCGAATCAACCGCAGCTTTGTATTCCATCCCCGTTCCGATATATGGCGCATCTGTTTTTAACAGGGGCACTGCCTGCCTCTGCATGTTGGAACCCATCAGCGCACGGTTGGCATCATCGTGCTCCAAGAATGGAATCAAGGCTGTTGCTATAGAAACCATCTGCTTGGGAGAAACGTCCATATATTGAATCCCTGTAGGAGGTACAAGCACGAAGTTTTCGCCATGCCGCGCTTCAATCTTATCACTGAGGAATTCTCCCTCAGCATTAACGGCCGCATTGGCCTGGGCAATGACATATTTCTCTTCTTCATCAGCAGTGAGGTAATAAATCTCGTCTGTTACCTTGCCATTCTCCACTTTGCGATAAGGAGCCTCAATAAAACCATACTCATTGATCCGGCCATAGGTACTCAAAGAGCCGATCAGGCCGATGTTAGGACCCTCAGGGGTTTCAATCGGACACATTCTGCCATAGTGAGAATGGTGCACGTCACGCACCTCGAAGCCTGCTCTTTCTCTGCTTAATCCACCTGGTCCCAGGGCACTGAGACGTCTTTTATGGGTAAGCTCTGCTAATGGGTTGGTTTGATCCATAAATTGGGACAGCTGACTGCTTCCGAAAAATTCTTTGATAGCAGCAACAACCGGACGGATGTTAATGAGGACTTGAGGAGTGATTCCCTCAATATCCTGAATGGTCATTCTTTCTCTGACGACTCTTTCCATACGAGAGAGACCGATCCTGAATTGATTTTGTAATAATTCTCCTACAGAACGCAGACGTCTGTTGCCAAGGTGATCGATATCATCGGTATGACCTTCGCCATTGATAATTTGGAGTAACCGTGATATTGAGGCTATGATGTCTTCCGTTGTGAGGTTTCTGATATTAGTAGATATATCCAGATTTAGTTTCCGATTGAGTTTATAACGACCTACTTTAGCCAGATCATAACGTCTGGGATCAAAGAAGAGCGATTCTAATAACGAACGGGCACTCTCTACAGTAGGAGGCTCGCCTGGACGCAGACGTTTATAGATCTCAACCAAAGCTTCTTCTGTTGATTCTGTGTTGTCTCTTTCCAGAGTAATCCTGACAAATTCGTTATCCTGGAATGTCTCAAGGATACGTCCGTTTGTGGAATACCCTAAAGCTCTTACCAGAACAGTAACAGGTAGTTTACGGGTCCGATCGACACGAACGAATATATTATCATTAATGTCTGTCTCGAATTCAAGCCAGGCACCTCGGTTGGGGATAATGGTGGCACCATAGATTTTCTTACCACTGGCATCAATCGTTTCAGAGTAATATACACCAGGAGAACGGACTAACTGACTGACAATAACACGTTCCGCGCCATTGATGATAAAAGTTCCCTTATCGGTCATCAGAGGAAAGTCACCCATGAAGACTTCCTGTTCCTTTACTTCGCCCGTCTCTTTGTTGATCAGACGCACTTTCACTCGAAGGGGAGCAGCGTAGGTCACATCGCGCTCTTTACATTCTTCCACCTCATATTTGGGATCCCCGAGACTGTAATCAATAAATTCCAAAACCAAATTACCGGTGAAATCCTGGATGGGGGAAATATCACGAAACATTTCGCGCAGTCCTTCATCCAAAAACCATTGGTAGGAATTTTGTTGAATCTCGATTAAGTTGGGCATATTCAGAACTTCCCGAAGTCTAGAATAACTCCAGCGTTCTCTAGTTCCAACCTTAATAGGATAAACCATGACGCTTCACCCTCTCAGTGTAAATTATTTCTGATTGATTTCAGAGAAAAAATGTAATAACCTAAATGTAAGTAAAATAATAAAATAATTGCACTTGGATTATTCAATTGGCAAATAATAGCTAACAACCGAACCAGGCACCTAATAGGCCAGAAGAAAGTCCAGATGGGTATAAACAACCAAAAGCAAGGCTTTTTTGTCAAAAACCTCGCTCTTTCGTTATGGAGCTATCTCAAATGAGATGCGATACATCCACCCTATTATCTCCCAACGTATTGGATTGTATTAAGCTTAATCCACAGTGACATTTATTAATCTTAACAAGCATTTTCTTACTTGTCAAGAAGAAATTTCTTTTTTTATAGATAGTTTGTCAAAAAATTTTGCTAATGATTATTTTTTGTTAAGAAATATATCTTTCCAGGAAAGCATTGGCATTTTCAGAACCTTTCATCACCTATGTAAGAAACCGGTCATATTTTGACCGGTTTCATATTATTTACAATTAGCTTCTTAGTTAATCTTTGAAAATTGATACGTTAATTACTTAACTTCTACAGTAGCACCAGCTTCAGTGAGTTTAGCTTTAATGGATTCAGCTTCGTCTTTGGCAATTTTCTCTTTAACAGGCTTTGGAGCACCGTCTACGAGATCTTTTGCTTCTTTAAGTCCAAGTCCGGTAATTTCACGAACAACTTTAATAACGTTGATTTTCGCTGCGCCAGCATTCATCAGGATAACATCGAATTCAGTTTGCTCTTCAGCAGCAGGAGCAGCAGCTCCGCCAGCTGCAGGAGCAGCTACAACAGCAGCAGGAGCAGCAGCGCTAACTCCGAACTCTTCTTCGAAAGCTTTAACGAGCTCAGCCAGCTCAAGAACGGTCATACCTTTGATGGCTTCAAGAATTTCAGCAGTTTTAGACATTTTGGGAATCCTCCTTAAAATATTAAATAAAATAATAGTTTATGATCGATAATTCAATCAGATTATTGGATGCAACTAAGCGCATCGAATGTTCCCTTTGGTATCGGGGTCTGGCCTTAGGCCTGGGCTTCTTTGAGTTTGCGAACCTCTTCCAACGCATAGCCCAGTTTGCGGATAGGTCCTTGAAGAACATTGACCATCCCTTGCAGTGGTCCCTGTATACCTGCAAGTACCTGGGAAAGGAGAACTTCTCTGGAAGGGAGACTGGCAAGATCCTTTACTTTTTCCGGACCAACAACTTTTCCTTCAACAACGCCAGCTTTAATCGTCAGATTCTTATTCTTCTTGGTAAATTCCGAGAGGATTTTAGCACCAGCAACAGGATCAGGAGAAAAGGCAAGAGCGGTTGGACCTTCCAGGTAAGGATCCAGTCCTTCTAAACCCAATTCGTTGGCAGCTCTGCGGACCATCGTGTTCTTGAGTACTCTATACTCTACACCTGCTTGACGAAGCTCGACTCTCAGGTTAGTCACTTGAGATACGGTCAGGCCTCTGTAGTCAGCAAGCACAACTCCGGTGGAACCCTGAAACTTCTGCTTGATATCCTCGACAACGAGTTGCTTTTCTTCAAAATTTGGCATAAATGACACCTCCTTCCGAACGACATGCTGTCATACGTTTCGCTAGGGGAACTTTGTTCCCTTCGTCAGGTGCTATCGCACCCCGAGCATCCTCCTTAACGAAGAAGGATTGGTTGGCGGGCTTAACTAAAAAATTAAGCCCCCGCTGTTCACGGAGGCAAGACATTTTACGTCAAGTACATTACTGACTAAATCTCTGATCCTCCACCTCGGCAGGAAATTAAGCTAATCTCAAGCACCTGCTTTCTACAGCGGAATTGTATATTGAGTTGTAATAACTCTATATCAACCTTTGGTTACTCTAGGAAAGAGCCTTCAAAGGATTGATTTTCACTCCCGGTCCCATCGTAGACGATACGGTTGCGCTTTTGACATATTGTCCTTTAGCAGCTGCCGGTTTAGCCTTCATTACAGTTTCAGCGATGGTTTTATAGTTTTCAACCAGCTTTTCCTGATCAAAGGAAACCTTACCGATCGGCACGTGGATAATACCAGCTTTATCAGCCCGGTATTCAACTTTACCGGCTTTGATCTCTTTCACAGCTCTCTCCACATCAAACGTTACTGTACCGGTCTTGGGGTTTGGCATGAGTCCTTTTGGTCCCAAAAGTCTACCCAGTTTACCGACAGTACCCATCATGTCAGGAGTTGCAACTGCTACATCAAAACCGAACCAACCTTGTTGGATTTTTTCAACCATGTCTTCAGCGCCAACAAAATCGGCCCCAGCCTGTTCAGCTTCTTTGGCTTTTTCCCCTTTGGCGAAAACTAATACACTTAATGTCTTACCAGTTCCATGGGGAAGAACAACTGCGCCACGAATCTGTTGATCCGCATGGCGAGTATCGATACCTAATTTAAAAGCAACTTCTACAGTCTCATCAAATTTTGCTTTGGCATTCGTCTTGACAAGACCGATTGCTTCTGTAGGTTCATAAAGAGCCTGACGATCAAAAGCCTTTAAGGCATCAAGGTACTTTTTACCTTTTTTAGCCATATCATTTTACCTCCTTGTGGTAGTCGGGTATTACCCTCCCACATACTATAAAGGGAATAACCATTAAATAACTTCGATTCCCATGCTGCGTGCAGTTCCCTCAACCATACGCATAGCCGCTTCAACACTTGCAGCGTTAAGATCTTTCATTTTACTTTCTGCGATTTCTCTAACCTGATCTTTTGTTACTTTTGCAACCTTCTGTTTATTTGGTACTGCAGAACCAGATTGAATATTAGCAGCTTTCTTTAATAAGACAGAAGCCGGTGGAGTCTTAAGCACAAATGTGAAAGAACGGTCTTCGTAAATGGTAATCTCTACAGGAATAATCAAACCAGCTTGATCTTTGGTTCTTTCATTATACTCTTTGCAGAAACCCATGATATTAACACCGTGCTGACCGAGTGCAGGACCAACCGGAGGTGCCGGATTCGCTTTACCAGCGGTAATCGCCAATTTCACCAGCCCAATAACTTTCTTTGCCATGATTACACCTCCCTATCAGATATTTATTTAGTCAAGTTTTTCTACTTGCCCAAATTCCAGCTCAACTGGGGTTTCCCTCCCGAACATGGAAACAGAGACCCGAACCTTTTGTTTCTCCTCAAGGATCTCTTTAACAGCCCCGATAAAATCCTTGAAAGGACCTGATATCACTCTAACAGACTGTCCTACTACAACATCGATCTTGGCACGAACCTTTTCCAAACCCATCTGGCGAAGTATCACCGCCACCTCATGCTCCAAAAGGGGAATAGGCTTACTGCCACTTCCAACAAAACCTGTGACTCCCGGAGTGTTTCGAACTACATACCAGGAATCATCAGTCATGTCCATTTCAACCAGAACATAACCCGGAAATACCTTGCGTTTAGAGACCTTCTTTTTGCCGTTCTTGATTTCAATCTCGTCTTCCATGGGAACAAGAACACGAAAAATCTTATCCTCCATATTCATGGATTCTACACGTTTCTCCAGATTTGTTTTCACCTTGTTCTCATATCCGGAATAAGTGTGAATAACATACCAGTTATTAGCCATTAACCAAAGGCCTCCTAAGAAAGATTCGCCAAACTATTAGCTGCCAAGCAGGAAATTCATAGCGTAGGTCAGACCGCTGTCAACGATCCAGATAAGCAAAGCAATAATGCCAACTGCCACAAATACAACACCTGTATAAACCAATAATTGATTACGAGTAGGCCAATGTACCTTTTTAAGTTCATTCCAGACTTCCCGGAAATGGTTAAACCTTTTCCCGAAATCTTTGAACTTATTTAAAAAGCCACCTACTCCACCAGTGCCTTCTGCTTTCTTTGCTAATGCCATTTAATCACATCCTTAACGGGATAATATACCGGAATAAGAGATTATTTTGTTTCCTTATGTGTTGTATGGGTTTTGCAAGTTCTGCAATACTTTTTAATCTCTATACGATCAGGATCATTCTTTTTGTTTTTATTGGTTTGATAATTTCTGTTTTTGCATTCTGTACAAGCCAATGTAATTGCAACACGCATTCCGAACACCTCCCTAGCAATGGCATTAACTACATTTTTTGCAAGTCGCACAGAATAATTTAACACAATAATAAAGTCTTTGTCAAGGAAGATTGCTTTATTTCAAATGTTTGGAACCAAAATTCTTGTAATAATGTTTTCACCGATATTAGCTTTTCTAACTTAGGGAATTTTGACAATTCCAGATTCATATTATAAAGGAATTTGCTGTAATAGGTATCTTAGATATGGTAATTGAGCGGGCAATCATATAATTCGCATAAAAGCCAGATTATCATTGATTAACAAATATTTTACTTCTGGTCATGAACACTTTCAAGGTCTATTATTATATATAGGTTATTACTACAATTATCTACAGCGGAGCAACTAAAATGATTATCTGTCCCTATCGAGAAATTATTGATATCCACTCCCATATTTTCCCGGATTCAATTGCACCTGGTGCCATTGAATCAATTGGTTCTTTCTATAGACTACCGATGAGAGGGAAGGGAACAACCGAAGAGCTTAAGTATCTGAGCTTAAAAGCAGGAATAAGTATTTCTGTCGTTTCTTCTACCGCTACTTCACCCCATCAAGTGAAGACCATCAACAATTATTTAGCCAGTGTATGTAGTCAGTATCCAAACTTTATTAGTTTTGGTACAATGCATCCTGAATTTCCTTTCCCCCAAAGAGAGATAGACCGTATCATATCAATGGGTATTAAAGGAATTAAACTTCATCCTGATTTTCAAAAGTACAATATTGATCATCCCTTAATGCTTCCTATTTATGAAGCCATAGAGGGTCGCCTCCCTGTTCTGTTTCACATTGGTGATAACCGGATGGACTATTCGAGTCCTCTCAGACTTGTTCATATTCTAGACCGCTTTCCAAGGCTAACCGCAATCGCTGCCCATCTTGGCGGATATATGGTCTGGGATGATTGGGGCTCCCAACTCTTAGGCCGAGATGTCTATATTGATACTTCCAGTGCTCTTATGTTTCTCAACCGAAAGAAGGCTGTTCAGATCATACGATCCCACGGTGTAGACAAGGTTCTTTATGGAACCGACTATCCGATGTGGATACCAGAATATGAGCTTCGTCGGTTCTTATCTCTGGGGCTGACACAAGAGGAGAATATGAAAATCCTCTCTGCTAATGCTAAGAGAGTTTTAGGATTAGAACAAGTAATATCTCCACCAAAAAGTGAAGACTCAAAATAACTGAAAACTATTTGTAACTACAATTAAGCAGCCTCGTCGATTCTTTAGCAAACCAACGAATATTATAAGTAATAACGGAGACTTCCATGAGGGCAAGCATATAATAACTGGTCGGAGGGTGTTTTTCCTGCCACTCATTGAGTAAGCCATTGAGCTTACTCCAGACGCGTGGCTCCGGATAGATTTCTGCTTGCTCTCCTCTGATTTTCTTTTGTAATTCGAGGTTATAGCTTGTGGCATTAAACATTACGTTATAGAGCATTTCGAAGATGTGGTTAAATTCACAACTGACAGCAGGATCGTTTGCCACTTCCCGCCTTGTTTTCCGTTCTTGGGCCAAAAACAGGATATCCTGCGACCTCTGCCATAAGCCCCGGTTATAATTCAGGTACTCCTTAAACATTTTCTCTTCTGCTGTTTTCTTGCCAGGATCTCTTTGTTTAATCGGAACATGCCATTCATCACGATAGAGATCGTACAAACGCTCTGCATCCTCGTATAATTCATAGAATTCATAATTGAGTCTGTTGATCTCTCCTTCGGAAGGAAGATTAAGATGGATATAGCGGTTTAAGCAGTCTGAGAATCTTTGTACCGCCATGGTATTGAGTTTTATGAGCTTATTCTCTAATGTTTTACGATAATGAGGCGGTGCTATGAGAAGGTTGATGATGTTAGCTGTAGCAATACCGATCAGAATAGCCAGAGATCGGGTAAGGGCGTGTTCAATAAATTGCTCCTGGGGAGAAGCAAGAACAAAGATGGCTGAAATTATGGCTAAAACAATATGATTCTCAGCGCGGAATATCTTTGTACAAAATAAGATCACAATGATCGTGGCTATTGCCTACTCAGAAATAATGCCGGAACGGTTAACCCCAGAATGATACCGACGGCTATCGCCATAATGTTAACGATAACTTGTTCAAAGGCATTTTTTAAGCTCTTACCGATTGATCGCTGCAAACAGACCACGGCAGAAGTGGCAGCAAATAAGGGAGGATCTATCTTCAGTAATATACAGATATAGACACTTATGGCAACAGCTAACCCTGTTTTTAAGGTCCTGGCTCCAATGTTCAAAATATTTCACCTACATGTTTTTTTAGCATTTTATCGTAAAACACTAAAAATTTTGTTTAAATTATTATAAGCTATCATGAATCAGTTCGTATATATATCTAAGTAAAACCTAAACCTGTTATCTAAAAAAGTCTGCAATCAAAAACCTTCAGAGATTATTTCTCTGAAGGCTCAATTTCTTTGGTTGCGGGGGCCGGATTTGAACCGACGACCTTCGGGTTATGAGCCCGACGAGCTACCGCTGCTCCACCCCGCGATGTATATTTGTATAAAATGGTGGGTAGAGATGGATTCGAACCACCGTACCTCTCGGAACAGATTTACAGTCTGCCGCCTTTAACCACTCGGCCATCTACCCATTTATCTTTTGGAGCCGACGATGGGACTCGAACCCGCAACCTGCTGATTACAAATCAGCTGCTCTGCCAATTGAGCTACGTCGGCATCGGACACCAATGTATTGTAACAGAGATTCTTACTTTTTGTCAATGATTCTATCAACTTTTTTAATGGAAATAAGTGCTACATAAGATGTCCTGACCGATATTCTGTCATTTGATTAAAAAATGCAGACAAAGGATTATTATGGCAGGTTTTCAGGCTTTTATTCATTATCCTTAATATCTTATGTATATAATAAATCTTTGTGCATCTTTTAAATTAAGCTCCCCTATGTTCGAGGTATCTTTCCAGTTTTCTTTTGACTCGTTGCAGCGCATTATCGATTGATTTAACATGTCTGCGCAGATCCACGGCAATCTCCTGATAGGATTTACCTTCAAGGTATGCCATGAGTACCTCCCACTCTAAAGAGCTTAATATCTCGCCCATTTTTTCTTCAATATCATCAAATTCTTCTCGGCTGATGATGAGTTCCTCAGGATCAGTGATCTTCGTGCCCGAGATAACATCCAGTAACGTTCGATCAGAATCCTCATCATAGATAGGCTTGTTCAGTGAAACATAAGAATTAAGTGGGATATGTTTTTGCCTGGTAGCTGTCTTGATCGCGGTAATGATCTGCCTGGTGATACAAAGCTCAGCAAATGCTCTGAAAGAGGAGAGCTTGTCCCCTCTATAGTCTCTAATCGCTTTGTAAAGACCAATCATCCCTTCCTGGATAATATCTTCACGATCAGCACCGATCAAAAAATATGATCTAGCTTTGGCTCTTACAAAGTTTTTATACTTATTGATCAGATACTCTTGCGCAGTAGCGTCACCTACTTTAGCCAATTCGACTAGATCTTCGTCTATGACTGTTTCATTTGCTTCAAAATCCTCTGGAATCTCTGGCTGGAGATTAAAGGTCAAATCTATCCCTCCCGAAGTTAATTCACGAAGGAAAAGGTGATGCCACGTGAATTCTGTTAAATAACAAAGTAATTATAACTGAAATTCAAGAAGAGCGTCAAGGCGAAGATTGACGTTAAATGTCGGAAAAGCCTTGATTTCTCTGTCTTCTAACCTCATACATGATAACCGAACCCGCTACGCTGGCATTAAGGGAGGAAATTTTTCCCATCATCGGCAGAGAGATAATCTCATCACAGGTTTCCTTGATTAGTCTCCCCAGGCCTTTATCCTCTCCTCCGATGACGATCACCCTTGGGCCTGTCAGATCGGATTTGTAAATATTCTTTCCGTCAGCTTCAGCACCCGTTACCCAGCAGCCCTGCTCTTGTAAATATTTCAAGGTCTGGGTCAAATTACTGACTCGGGCAACAGGGACATATTCCACTGCACCTGCCGAAGTTCGGGCAACGGCAGGGGTAAGGCCAGCGCTTCTCCGTTTAGGAATAATCACTCCATGAACTCCAGCCGCGTCTGCAGTTCTTAGCAATGCTCCCAAATTATGAGGATCCTCTACCTCATCAAGAACCAGGATAAACGGTTCCTCACCTTTAGTTCGTGCGATCGTCAGAATATCTTCAGGCTCAACATATTCTTTTGCAGCCGTTAAGGCCACTACCCCCTGATGTCTTTCTCCGACACAATATTTATCTAAGACAGCAGTATCCACGAACTGATAAGGAATCCCTTTTTCTCTGATTGCATGTATCAGGTCATGATTCCTGGCTTGAGTCTTTTCATGCTTAAGAAGAATTTTATTGACAGGATTACCCGATTTGATGAGTTCTGTGACTGCATTTCTGCCACAAACAACGTTCTCACCCAAAAATATCACCTACCCAACGGGAATTTGAATTATGACTTTAATATACCTTTATCTTTTAAGAACTATTATTTTTGAATACTATTTTTCAGCTTCAACATTTTCTTAATTTACCAACTTACGTTATTTGAGATCAAATTGATTGGTTGTTCGTCTCGTATATTTTTTAAAGCAGTACTCAATACTATCGTAATTAAAAACATCACTCTCACTTACTAACTTCCATTGAGGTTCTTGATCAAGATTGATAAAGAATTTATCGGCTGTAAAGGTACTTAAGATCTTGGTGACATATATTTCCGAACAGTACGGCAGCAATAGTTTGTAGATGGATTCGCCGCCTATTACGTATAGTTGATCCGCATCATATTTTTGAAGTTCCTTTAGGAGCTCATCTAAAGTATGGCAGGTGATAATGTCATCATGTTCCTTCCCCAGTGTCGAGCTGACGACGATATTTACCCTGTCCTTTAATGGCTTTCTTCCCGGCAAGGAATCAAAAGTACCCCTTCCCATAATCACAACATGATTGATGGTCAAATGCCGAAAAAATTTCATATCCTCAGGAATCCGTTTTAACAAATCCCCTTGATAACCAATTCCCCAATTAAGGTCGACCGCTACTATCGCTTTCATCTTTCTCTCCTGTCCCTATTCATAAGCCTGAGGGTTCTATTCACTTGGATTTAATAGTTTGGTATGTTTGATAAGGATTAAACTGCTACGGGTATATTCTTAATCTGCGGGTTACTTTGATATCCTTCCAAAACAAAATCGTCTACCTCGAAATCGTAAAAATCATGTATTTCAGGATTGATGATTAGTTTGGGAGCCGGATAGGGTGTTCGTGTCAGGAGTTCTTCGATCAAGGGGATATGTCTGTCATAGATATGAGCATCAGCTATAACATGCACTAATTCTCCAACACCTAATCCATTGACCTGGGCCATGATGTGAACCAAAATAGCATATTGCGCAACATTCCAGTTATTAGCGACCAGTATATCCTGAGACCGCTGATTGAGAATGGCATTTAGTTTATTCCCCGTCACATTGAAAGTCATGCTGTAGGCACACGGATATAGATTCATGGCGTGCAGATCATCATGATTATACATATTGACGATAATCCGTCTGCTGTAAGGATTATGTTTTAAATCGTACAAAACCCTGTCAACCTGGTCGAATTCTCCTTCAGGATATTGGTGTTTAAGCTTTAGCTGATACCCATAGGCCTTACCGATAGAGCCTTCCTGATCTGCCCAACTATCCCAGATATGGCTTTGAAGGTCATTGACATTGTTGGATTTCTTTTGCCAGATCCAAAGCAATTCATCGATAGCAGCTTTTAGGTTAGTGGGTCTTAACGTCAGAATAGGGAACTCTTCAGCAAGGTTATAGCGATTCACAACTCCAAACTTTTTGAAGGTGTGAGCCGGTGTTCCATCCTCCCATTTGGCTCTGACACTTTCTCCTTCAGAAGAAAAGCCACTCTCCATAATATCTTTGCACATCTCGATAAAGATAACGTCAGCTTTACTCACGGCATATCCCTCACTCTTATCCCATTAAGTTAGTTTTGTTTCCTAAACTAGGTTAAGTATTCTTCTTGCCATTTTTAGTATGTTTGATCGGAATTTTTCTTCTCCATCATTTCATCTACCTGGCTAAGAATCTCTTGCAATCTGTCCTTTTTGCCGGTCAGGTACCAATAACCGATCAATGCTTCGAAAGCGGTAGCGTGTCTATAGGTTACGACATCGACATTTCGGGGATGATGTCCTTTAGCATTACGCCCACGCATCATGACATCGGTCTCAGTCTCATCTAACTCTGGCATCAGAGCTCTGAGCAGGCTGGCCTGGTTCTTAGCCTGAACATAGCGGACTGCTTTTTTATGCATTTCTTCCACTTTTTCGATCCCAAGTTCCAGTAAATGTTTTCTTACCCATAACTCATAGACAACATCACCGAGATAGGCAAGTAGCAGGATATTGACATCCTGCCACCTCTTATTTATTTTAATGGGCCAATCCTCCAGGTGTTCACCTGAGGATTGGGTTCTGTCATCGTTCAAGTTTATTCCTTCCTTTATTCACCGAGTCCTATTTGAGATACCAGCGGGCTCCATCCGAGGTATCTTCAATAACAATACCAATGTCTTTCATGCGGTCCCGAATCAGATCAGCTGTACCCCAATCTTTATTCTTACGGGCATTTTGTCTGATTTCTAAGACAAGTTCCATAACCTGAGATAGTTTTCCGGTATCCTCCTTGACATCCTCGGCTTCAACTTCCAGGCTAAACCCTAAGACTGCCGCTAACTGCAATAAGGTATTGTAGGCTTCAGTTAAAGCATAAGTCTGTCTTTTATCTTTGCTGAGATAAGTGTTGATCTCCTTTGCCAGTTCAAACAAAGCAGCATAAGCCTGGGCCGAGTTAAAATCATCATCCATTGCTTCCTCAAAGGCTTTTCTTGCATCTTGACAAGCCTTAACGAGCTCATCTTCAAACTGAGGCTCTTCCTCCGGTAATACTTTTGCCAACGTTTCCTTGGCCAAGCGAACACTATTTTTTAAACGTTCCAAACCTTTAGAAGCCATAACCAGTTTTTCGTCATCAAAATCAAGAGGACTGCGGTAATGTGTACCTAATAAATAGAAACGGATGACATCTCCCTGAAACTTCTCTGTCACATCCCTGACCAAAAAGAAATTTCCCAATGATTTGGACATTTTTTCCTGATTCACGGTGATAAAGGCATTATGCATCCAGTACTTAGCAAATGGCTCACCATCCAGGCAGCCTTCGGATTGAGCTATTTCATTCTCGTGATGAGGGAAGACCAGATCACCGCCTCCACCGTGGATATCAAATCCAGGCCCTAGGTATTTCAGGGCCATTGCCGAACACTCAATATGCCATCCCGGCCGTCCTTGTCCCCAAGGGCTATCCCAGAAGGGTTCGCCAGCCTTGGCTTTCTTCCAAAGGGCAAAGTCCATAGGATGATGTTTACTTTCATTAACGTCAATTCTGGCACCTGCCTGCATATCATCCAGGCTTCTTCCAGACAGTTTGCCGTACTCGGGGAATTTGTTGACGGCAAAATAGACATCGCCGTCCACGTTATAAGCTAATCCTCGATCTTCTAACTTCTGAATAATACCGATCATCTCGGTAATATGCTCAGTTGCTTTGGGATGAACATCAGCCGGGAGAATATTTAAAGCTTTGGCATCATGGAAGTATTCATGGATATATTTTTGAGCCAAGGCCATGGGTTCCGCTCCTTCTTCCTGTGCCCTGTTAATGATCTTATCATCGACATCGGTGAAGTTCTGAACGTATGTTACTTCATAACCTTTATATATGAGGTATCTTCTGACCATGTCAAAGACCACAAGCATACGCGCGTTTCCCAGATGGAAGAAATTGTAGGTTGTAGGGCCACAGGCATATATAGCAGCCTTGCCTGGTTCTCTGGGAACAAACTCTTCTTTACGACGGGTAAGGGTATTGAACAGTTTGATAACCATCACAGTATCCTCCTTGTTCTCTTTCACTTAATATCGAACTACTATTGTCAGCTTCATTAATGATCATTTTATGTTAATTTTTTTGATCGGAAGCCGAAAATATCATTTATCATAGTTGATTTATGGCTTTTTCCAATCTTACTTTAACATTGTCTTTCCCCAGAAGGGCTGTGATCCGATCCAGATCCGGTCCATGCATCTGTCCTGTCAGCGCGATCCGGATGGGCATAAAGACATCTTTACCTTTAAGATTCAATTCCTTCGTAATCTCTTTCAGGATGGACTTAGCAGCAGCTGAATCTAATAGCCCGGCTGCCATTACTTTCTGGACGAAAAGTGTCAGTACCGCAGGTACTGTTTCCGCCCGTAAAATCTCCTTGCCCTCTTCATCGGGCTCATCAACTTCTGTCCCCCAGAAATAATGAATATAATCTTTAACTTCGTTAAGACTATTGATCTTCTCTTTAATGGCACCAATAAATCCGCTGATCCATTGTCTTTCTGCATCCGTCAGATCTTTTTTACTGAATAGCCCTTTGTCCTTAAGGAAAGGCAGAACCAAATCCACCAATTCCTCATCTGGTGTTTGTTTCAGATAATGCGCATTGATATGATTCAGCTTATTGAGATCAAAGACAGCAGGGCTTTTGGAGACCTTATCTAAGGAAAAATCCCGTTTAAGCTCCTCCATTGTAAAAAACTCTTGTTCTCCGGAAGGAGACCACCCGAGAAGAGCAATAAAATTCACCACTGCTTGGGGAAGATACCCTTTATTATAGTAATCAATTACAGCTGTATCCCCATCCCGTTTGCTCATTTTCCGTCCTTCTGTGTTAAGGATAAGTGAAATATGAGCAAAATCTGGAGCTTTCATCCCTAAGGCCTGGTAGATCAATACCTGACGGGGAGTATTGGAGAGATGCTCTTCGCCCCGAACGACATGGGTTATTTCCATTAGGACGTCATCGATAACAACAGCATAGTTGTAAGTCGGTATGCCATCTGATTTAACAATGATATAATCTCCGATACCGTCACTATCAAATACCACTTTTCCCCGTACCAGGTCATTGATAATGATCTGCTCTCCTTCCGGAACCTTAAACCTGACAACCGGTTTGCGACCCTCTTTTTCCAAGGCCTGACGTTGTTCTTCTGTTAAAGAACGACAACGTCCCAGATAACGGGGAGTATCTCCACGGGAAATGAGCTCCTGGCGCTCTGCTTCCAGCTCTTCTTCCGTACAATAACAAAGATAAGCCTGTCCTGCCTCCAGAAGCTTGGAGGTGTATTCCCGATATGTATCCAGCCTTTCAGTTTGACGATAGGGCCCGTGGTCTCCTCCAACCTCTATCCCTTCATTCCAACTAATACCTAACCAGCGTAAAGCGTCAATAATATCTCTTTCGGATTCACTACTTGATCTTTCCAAGTCGGTATCTTCTATCCTTAAGATAAATTTACCGCCCCTTCCTGCTGCGTACAAATAATTAAATAAGGCCGATCTCGCTCCTCCTATATGGAGAGGTCCGGTCGGACTGGGGGCAAATCTAACTTTAACTGTCATGGTTTTTACCTCTTTCTCATGTGTTTGTGAGCATATCTTTTATTGTTAAACATTTCTATTATAACAGCTTAAATGGGCAGAAGACAAACCACCGCCTGGGCACTGATTCCCTCTTCTCGACCTTCAAACCCCAGTTGTTCGGTAGTTGTAGCTTTAACGGAGATCTTACCCCTATCCACTCTTAAAACGTCAGCAACGTTCGCTCTGATTGCTTCAATATGTGGGGCAATTTTAGGTCTCTGAGCGACCACGATACTATCCAGATTGCCTAAGATATATCCCTCATGCCTGATCAAATCTTCGACATGAGCCAGCAGATTTAGACTGGAGATCCCTTTATAGGACGGATCATTATCCGGAAAATGTTGACCAATATCACCCAAAGCACAGGCTCCTAAAAGTGCATCCATGATAGCATGAACCAATACATCCGCATCGGAATGTCCCTGTAAGCCTTTATGATGAGGTATATTAACCCCTCCAAGAATGAGCGGTCGACCCTCAACAAGGGCATGTACATCATATCCTATCCCTATCTTCATTATTTCACACCTCTCCACGCCTTTTAAGGATAGCTTCAGCCAATAGCAAGTCTTCAGGTGTAGTGACTTTAATATTTTCGTAAGATCCCTCCATCACCTTTACCCCATAACCCTGCCATTCCATTAGAGAAGCATCATCTGTGGCATAGTACCCTTGTTCCAAAGCTTGAATGTGTACTTTTTCCAAAAGTTCTCGTTGAAACAGCTGGGGGGTCTGGATGAGTCTCAATTGGCGTCTGGGAGGAGTCTCAACAACCCAGTCTGATTCGTCTACTTTTTTGATGGTATCCTTAGGAAGGACTGCCATAACAGCTGCATCAAGATTATGAGTATGCTCCAGGAAGTAAACCAAGTCTGACAATGGCAAAAGCGGCCTGGCACCATCATGTACCACAACCTTTTGCATAGCTGGATTTATAGCTTGCAAAGCCTTAAATACCGAATCTTGTCTTTCTTTACCGCCTTCTATGATAGCTGTTACTTTAGTAACTCCATTATCTTTGACCAGCTTTTCAATGATTGGTATATCGTTGAGTGCAGCAGGTATAACAATTTCATCAATGTATGTACATTCCTGAAACGTTTTTAGGGTAAAAAGAAGGACAGGGGTCCCGGCAAGTTCAAGAAAGAGCTTGTTGCCTTGACCCCTCATCCGTTGACCCTGCCCAGCGGCAGGTATAATTGCGCTAATCTTAGCCGAATGCGTTGTATTCATGGGAAAACTCCTCTGAGGATTTTTCCAGTACACCTTTCGGTTTGGCAAATATCATCCGTCCAGCAGCTGTTTGTAATACAGTTGTAACCAGTACCGTTGTATGCTGTCCGATGTGTTTACGTCCACCATCAATGACTACCATAGTTCCATCATCAAGGTAAGCAACACCCTGCCCAGATTCTTTCCCTTCTTTCATGACCTGAACATACATTTCTTCGCCAGGCAAGACAACCGGCTTGAGAGCGTTCGCTAGTTCGTTGATATTTAAGACTTTAATACCTTGAAACTCTGCCACCTTGTTAAGGTTATAATCGTTAGTCAGGATCGGTGCTTCCAGGATATTGGCCAAACGGACTAATTTACTGTCAACTTCGGCTATATCATCAAAGTCACCTTCGTAAATCTCTACTTTGATCACAGCTTCTTTGGATATTTGGTTCAGAATATCAAGCCCTCTTCGACCGCGATTACGTTTGAGCATATCGGAAGAATCCGCGATATGTCTTAGTTCTTCCAAAACAAAACCTGGGATAAGCAGTACACCATCAATAAATCCTGTTTTGACAATATCTGCTATACGTCCGTCAATAATGACGCTGGTATCCAGTACTTTATAACCCATGGTTGTATTTTTGCCTCTCCCTTTTTGATCCCGGCTTTTGTCTTTATCACTCTTATCCCCTTTTAACTTGGGGATAAAGTTAAAGAATCCAAGGATATCATCTTTGCGCTTAATTCCTATAATTAAGCCGATATATCCAAGGAAAACGCTTATCATTACCGATAGAACCGGTCCAATAATAGAAACATCTGAGAAGGAGCCGCTAAATAAGCTGGCAATGAGTAATCCGGCTATGACTCCTAATGATCCTCCGATCAGGTCATGCGTAGGCATACGCGTAAGTTTACTTTCCAGCCATTTAACAAGGCTCATGGATAAGGTCATGCAAACTGGGGCAATAAAGAAACCAATAATGGCAAACAAAATAAAAGAAATAATATAAGTCCAAAATAAACGGATCGGTAAACCAATAATCTCACTGAGTCGAGTGACATCAGCAACTTTAATAAGAATGCTGTCCAAATACAATCCTGCTGCGCCAAACAACAAGGTGATGATGCCGCGAACTATTCTGCGAATCATCAATATCACCTCCCTTTTTCTATATTTTGGCTAAAAACTTATCCCATTATACTTTGGATACAGAAATTTTTCAAGTTTAGAAATATTTCTGTTCTCCTTGTAAATATACTTCATTATAACAGTTTGCTTTAAACAATCAAAGCAAACGACAAATTGTATCATAAATATAATTTTTCCATTAGTTTTTACTTTTTATCTCAAATTGACAACTCAACACGTTGCTGTCTATAATTAAATTGGCGGAAAGGAGTGCTGAATTCGATGAGTCCAACCAATGATTATTTTCAGAAGACTGTAGATTCCATGCTGCTTCAACATCAGAGTATTCTAGATATCCTCTCCAAAGGACAGGAAGCCTCAGCCAGAGTGAATCGAGCCGTGGTAAAATCTGTTACTTCCTGTGGCTGCATTACTGTCGATGCCCAAAAGAATTCAATACCTGAAGATGCCACTCTCGCCGATTTGAAGCATATTTTTAATAATCATCTAAAAGGGGTACTGTGCCCTAATTGCCGGGAGATTGTTGAAACTGAACTTGGTAAGCAATTTTTTTACATTGCAGCTCTTGCCAATATTCTTGGCCTGTCCATCAATGATATTCTGGATAAAGAGTTGGAAAAATTAAAAACACTTACAATATATAATCTTAGGTGATCAAGCTTAGAAGTACATTAACATCCGGATAAAAGATTCTTAATTTTTTATTAATCTTTTTGAGGACTTGCAATATGCAAGTCCTCATTTTATTAAAACATAATTTCCAATACATCTTCAATCGTCCTAACGTAACAAATAGAACAGTCCGTTTTGCCTAGCCTTTCGGCATTGACGTAGGGAACAATGCACTTTTCAAAACCGAACTTCTCTGACTCTCTGACTCTCTGCTCGATTTGAGATACTCCCCGAATTTCACCGGTTAAGCCCAGTTCTCCGATAAATGCCGTTCTCCCCAGAGGTTTCTCTTTCAATGCGGACATTACTGCAGCAATAACAGCCAAATCTGCTGCCGGTTCACTAACCTCAAGTCCTCCTGTGATATTCACAAAAACATCCCGGGTACTAAAGGAATAGCCTGCACGCTTGTCCAGTACCGCCAAAAGCATCAGTAAGCGATGGTAATCCATTCCATTCACTGTTCTTCGAGGCGGCACATAGACGGAAGCTGTCACCAGAGCTTGGATCTCCACAAGTAGCGGTCTGGTTCCTTCCAGCGTAACCGCAATCGCCGAGCCGGCTGCGGCAGTAGAATGATCACCCATAAAGAGCAGAGAAGGGTTAGCAACTTCCGAAAGTCCATTACCTCGCATTTCAAATACCCCAATTTCATTGGCTGAGCCAAAGCGATTTTTAACCGCTCGGAGTAAGCGGAAAATATGATGCTGATCACCTTCAAAGTACAGCACTGTGTCAACCATATGTTCCAGTACTCTTGGACCGGCAATAGCACCTTCCTTGGTGACATGCCCGACAAGAAAAACGGTAATTTCGTTCTCTTTCGCAAGCTTTAAGAGGAAAGCAGCTCCCTCTCGGACCTGACTCACACTGCCAGGAGCAGACTCCAAATCCTCAAGAACCATGGTCTGGATAGAATCAATAAACAGTACACGGTAGTTATGATCCAAGACCTCTTGTTTAACTGTCTCCAAAGAATTCTCCGTCAGAATATGGACACGCGGTGCGGTGATATTCATCCTGTCTGCCCGCAGTTTTATCTGTCTGGCTGATTCTTCTCCTGAAACATAGAGTACTTCAGCCTGACGGGAAAGATACTCCGCCATTTGCAAAAGGAGTGTAGATTTCCCAATCCCCGGTTCCCCACTTAAGAGTACGAATGACCCTTCAACAACTCCGCCCCCAAGAACTCGATTCAATTCCTGACTTCCGGTATCCATCCTATGTCCTTCAGACGTTTCAATATCAGTCAAAGGGGTCGCATAAGCGACCCCTTTGACACTTTTGCTTACATTTTTCTCCAACCGTTCTTCGACAAACGTATTCCATTCTCCACAACCCGGACAACGTCCAAGCCAGCGTGTACTTTCCTGCCCGCATTCCTTACAGAAGAATCTCGTTTTGGACTTAGCCAAGATCTCTTCCTCCAATCTCATTCTTTACAGGGGAGAATCATTGGTTTTCAGTTTTCTTCCTCCTCCCCTTTTTGGCGGTCGCAGGAGAGCTTGATGGCTTACTGAGTACGAGTTCACCATCTCTAAGTTCGACCACAATGGTATCACCAGTCTTGAACTCACCTTCCAGAATCTTTTCGGAGAGAGGATCTTCAATCAGCTTTTGGATAGCCCTTCTTAAAGGTCGAGCACCGAAGGCGGGGTCATTCCCCTCCTGAGCCAGGAATTTTAGAGCTTCATCCTCTAGTGAAAGCTGATAATCCTGTTCTTTCAATCTTTTACTAATATCATGGATTAATATTCTGGTGATATCCACTAACTCTTCTTGCTTAAGCTGATGGAAGACTACCATTTCATCAACCCTATTAAGGAATTCTGGTTTAAAGGTTTTCTTCAGTTCTTCCATGATCCGGGAACTCATTGACTTATACTCACTGTCTTCACTTCTTCCTGCGATAAACCCGAGAGATTCGCGTTTGAGATAGGTTGCCCCGACATTGGAAGTCATGATCAATACACAGTTTCTAAAGTCCACAACCCTGCCCTTGGAATCCGTTAAGCGACCATCTTCCAGGACTTGAAGCAGAATATTAAATACTTCCGGATGGGCTTTTTCAATTTCATCAAAAAGAATAACACTATAGGGTTTCCTTCTGACCAGCTCCGTCAGTTGCCCTCCTTCATCATGTCCGACATACCCCGGAGGAGAACCAACCATCCTGGAGACCGCATGTTTCTCCATATATTCGGACATATCGATCCTGATCAGCGCATTCTCATCTCCAAATAAAGCTTCAGCAAGCGTTCTGGCTAATTGTGTTTTGCCTACACCAGTAGGCCCAAGGAAGATGAAGGAACCGATCGGACGCTTGGGGTCCTTGAGTCCGGCTCTGGCTCTTCGCACTGAGCGGGCAACCGCACTGACCGCCTCTTTCTGCCCTACAACTCTTTCATGGAGAATGTTTTCAAGTTTAAGAAGTCTTTCGCTTTCCTCTTCAGCAAGCTTATTCACAGGAATTCCGGTCCAACTGGAAACAATTCTGGAAATATCTTCAGGTCCCACAATGGCCATATCTTTTTCCCGATTGGATTCCCAGTTCTTACGGATCTCCAGCAGCTCCTGGCGTTCTTTCAACTCTTCGTCTCTGATCTGAGCGGCCTTTTCAAAGTCCTGGCTTTTAACCGCAGCTTCTTTTTCTTTCTTTAAATTATCAACTATTTCTTCCAGTTGTTTGAGGTCAGGCGGAGCGGTAAAGCTGCTTAGCCGTACCCGAGATGCGGCTTCATCCACGAGATCAATAGCTTTATCAGGTAAGAACCGATCAGAGATATATCTGTCGGAAAGCTTAACTGCAGCCTCTATGGCCTCATCAGTGATCTTAACCCGGTGGTGAGCCTCATAACGGTCCCTTAGCCCTTGTAAAATGGCAATAGCCTCTTCTATATTGGGCTGACCGACATTGATGGGTTGAAATCTTCTCTCCAGTGCCGGATCACGCTCAATATATTTCCGATATTCATCCAGCGTGGTTGCACCTATACACTGCATCTCTCCTCTGGCAAGAGCAGGTTTTAGAATATTGGCTGCATCGATGGCACCTTCAGCAGCTCCTGCCCCGATAAGGGTATGAAGTTCGTCGATAAAAACGATGACATTCCCCGCCAGACGAATCTCTTCCATGACTTTCTTCATTCTTTCTTCGAATTCACCACGGTATTTAGTCCCGGCTACCATGGAAGACAGATCAAGTGTAACTACCCTTTTATCAGCAAGTATCTCAGGCACCTTATTACCTACGATTCTTTGAGCAAGACCTTCAGCGATAGCTGTTTTACCTACACCAGGTTCTCCAATCAAAACCGGGTTGTTTTTGGTACGGCGACTTAGAACCTGAATCACTCTTTCAATTTCATTTTCCCTTCCAACCACAGGATCAAGCTTACTCTCCGTAGCCATTACCGTTAAATCCCGTCCGAACTCATTCAGGGTAGGCGTATTACTCTGCTGACTATTCTTACCTACATTACCTGCAGAACTGCCTGGCATCGGAGTACCCTCAGCTTCTCCGCCCAAGAGCGAAATTACCTGTTCCCATATTTTCTCGGGACTTACTTTCAGATCAGCTAAAATTCTGGCAGCAATTCCTTCTCCTTCAATAATCAACCCCAAGAGAATATGTTCAGTACCTACATAGTTCACCCCTTGGCGATTGGCCTCTTCCGTAGCGATCTGAATAACTCTTTTCACCCTGGGAGAAAGCCCGACTTCACCGGTTACAGGCTGCTTAATACCTGTAGTCTGAATAATCTTGGCACTGATGCGTTCAGGATCAAGCCCTAATTCTTGTAAAGCCTGAGCTGCTATTCCTTCTCCTTCTTCAATCAATCCCAGGAGCAAATGCTCAGTGCCGATGATTTGATGACCCATACGTTTAGCTATGCTTTCAGCGAGCAAAAATACACGTTCTGCTCTTTGTGTGAATCTTCCTGCCATATTTTTATCCTTCCTTTCTGTAGTACATGAATTCTATCGTAACTGATGTTCATGAATTTATATCGTAAACAATACAGATTTTACCTCATGTTCTGTTATACACCATCCTTAAGCTGAGATGTGATATACCTTGCGCAAGAAATTTCCTCTTTCATAATTGAGAAAATGCCCGTCTAAAGGCTTTTCTGTTTTATACTGCAGTGAACCATGAAGAGAGTTCACAAGAAGTGAGACAAACCCTGCAGGAACTCGGGGAAGTATGCCCATATCAATTCCCAGTCGATCTTCCGAGAGATAATTAAATGTTTCCTCTGAGGTAAGTAATCGTGCATTCTCGAGCACTCCACGCGCTCGCCATACCTTGTCCTCGATTATGAGCGGAGCTTCCTTCTTGAGTGTCTCCCTGGCCTGTAATTCATGTTCAACAATCTGTTTGGAGACCGCCTCCAGGTTTGTTAGTGTATCCTCTTCAGCCTTACCTAAGGTTACCTGGTTTGATATTTGAAAAATGTTTCCAAATGCTCTTGAACCTTCACCGTAGAGGCCTCTAACAGCTAACCCTAAGGGAGCGAGGGCACCAAGTACTTGTTGTACTTGATTAGTAAAGACAAGAGCGGGTAGGTGTACCATAACTGAGACTCTCATTCCTGTTCCGACATTCGTGGGACAAGAAGTAAGATACCCGAACTTTTCCTTATAAGCGATGTCAATGTCCTTTTCCAGGTGATCATCGATACGATCAGCCAGTATCAGGGCTTCGCGCAAATTATTACCGGGCATGAGCACCTGTATTCTTATATGATCTTCTTCGTTAATCATAATAGATATTTTGTGATTCTCGGAGACAGCTACCCCTTTAGCAAAACTAAGCTGGGTGAAAGCGGGGCTTATCAGATGTTTTTCAACTAGAACTTTCTTTTCTACCTCTGTCAATCGATCCAAAGGCAGATATAAAAGTTTTTCTTCAGCTGTGTTAAATGTCTCTAATGATCGATTAATAGTCTGCTCAACGGTCTTTGCTCCCTCTTCATCCAAAGCATGCGGAAAAGCTTTATTTGCGATGTTCCTTGCCATTCTGACCCGGGTACTTAAAACAATGGGAAGTCCCTCTTCTTTCATCCAATAGCTATCCTTAGACAGCAAGTCCCGGTAAGTCATAGCTCCTCACCCCCGGCCTTCTTTTCCAGCTCTCTGATCCTATCGCGGATGACAGCCGCTTTTTCAAATTCTTCTTGCTGAATTAGATTCTGAAGCTTACTGCGCAACTCAGCAAGTTCTTGCTTACTTCGGAATACTTTACCCCCACGGACCGGAATTTTCCCCACATGAGAACCACCTCCGTGGATCCGTCTTAAAAGCAATTCCATTTGGGGTTCAAATTGATCGTAACACTTGCTGCAGCCCATTCGTCCAGCTTGTTGAATTTGGGAGAATGTTCTGCCACACCCTGGACATTTCTCCTGCTCTGGATTGAATATCTGCTCGCTTTGTCCGGCGGGGTTCATTCCAAAGAGTGCTTGCAAGAAATCAGAGACCATTCCGGGATAAAGACTAAATCCAAATCCCTGAACCTTTTGCGCACATTCTGAACAAAGATACATTTCGGTCGTTTGCCCATTAATGATCTTTGTCAAATGAACAGTTGATTCTCGTTGATTACAATTTTGACAAAGCATGAAAATCCCTCCTCAAAAGAAATACGATCAAAAAGTGCAGGTTATGCTCACCAAAGATTAAATATCATCCCTACACATATTCGCGAGTATTTCTTTCATCATTCTGGCTCTGAGAACTTCAGGCGAAGGCACGATATCAGCCAGTATTCTGTCCGGAAAAATACTTTTAATCAGGATAGCTTCCCTTTTTGTAAAGATCTCTTCCTCTTCCAGCCGGTCGATTAGATTATAGGCCCTGTCTTGAGAAAGCTCATCTCCAATCAGCTCTCCCATCAGACGCTGGAATTTACCCTCAGGATCCAGACCTAGCCGAACGATCCTTAAGTATCCACCCCCACCTCTTCTGCTTTCAACAAGATAGCCTCTCTCAGCAGTGAACCTGGTTGTTAAAACATAGTTGATCTGAGAAGGAGCGCAGGAGAAAGTATCGGCAAGAAAACCTCTTTGGAGAACGACATATCCTTCCTCTGCCTGCCCTAATATTCTTTTGAGGTATTCTTCTATTCGATCTGCCAAATTGCTCATATTCTAAATCCTCACTTTACAGGTTGACCTTTATTGACTTTATGACCTTTATTGACCTTTGGTCTTATTCTAACCTTTTTTGACATTTTTGAAAACTACTTTTGTTCATTTGATTATAGAAAAAATAAAAAAACTATAAAAAAACAAGCCTCCATTCATCTGAGGCTTGTTATGTGGCGAAATCGAAGTCATTGTAACGTTATTTATGTAACATATAATACTTACCACTTATATTTAGTTACAGAAATAATAGTACCACACCCACAGACCAAATACTGTAGCAGCAACGATCGCTATGAGAAAAACGAGTTTAAAACCCCCGAAGGAAGGTCTTTCCTCAACCGGTTCAATCTCGCTGCTCAAGATAATATCTTTAATCTCATTATCTTTTGTCATTGATTGTTCAGATTGCCTTCCACTAAGATTAGTAAAGCTGATTTTCTCATCAGATCCTACTTCAGCTTCTTGATCATCATTCAAACTAAATGATTCGCCACAGGCTAAATCATTTGAAGTCTCGGATGGAGAATCCTCTTGGTCATCTAAACCGAGTAAAGGTTCTTTTTCCTCAACCTGAAAACCATCTTCTTCCTGGGTTGCAACTGCATGGGCCATAAAGGGTCTTTGAATGTCTTCCTGAATATGACTGAAATCAATCTGTCTGTCTTTGTACAGAGAGTTGGACTGTTCGAGCGGAGCTTGGACCTCTGGCTGATATTCCTTTAGTTGAGACCTGCCCTCTCCCAAAAGGATGGCACGAACATCCTCTTCTTCAACCGGTTGCTTGGTAACAATATCTGTACTACTGGACTCCATTATTATGTTTCTTATTGAAGGAGCTTCCCTGATAATACCCTGGATATCCGTTCCATCCTCTTCTATAGTACTTCTCAATGATTCTGCTCCATCTGGAAAGGATTTTTGTTCAATATCGTTCCAATAGAGACCGCCTTCCAACAACTGTTGAATCTCTTCAGGGTCTAACCAAATCTCCTTTTCCCTTTTCATCTATTCAAAACCCCCATAGGTGAAAAAAATCGATTATTATAACATTTAGTAGTTCTACAAAGATATATATAATCCTGTTGACTGACACAGTCTACAGAAAAAATATATTGTTCCATATTGTACCAGGCTATAACCAAATACTCCTCGTTTATCACAGACTTATGATCTTAGATATGCTAAAATAAATAAGATTTTAACACACGCAGAAAGAAGGTTTAAGTATCAATGCCTCCTATTTATACGGAATTTAATTATTGCCCAATCTGTGCAAAAAAGTTGGAGAAGACTTTGATAGAAAGCAAGCTAAGGAAAAGTTGTCCTGCCTGTAGTTTTATCCATTGGGGTGAGTACTCTGTGGGTGTTGGCGGGATTCTCCTCCGCGGGAACAAGGGCCTGATTGTTCAACGTGCCATTAACCCTGGCCGGGGCAGGTGGACCATCCCAGGAGGTTATGTTGAGCAGGGCGAAAAGATCGCTGACGCTGTGGTACGTGAAGTAAGGGAAGAAACAGGTCTCATTACAGAACCCGTCAGTGTTTTTGCAGTAAAAGACCGCCCTCAGGATATGCCTGGTATTAAACATGATATCTACATCGTTTTCTTACTGCGATACCTCGTCGGGGAACTGAACCCCGATCCGCATGAGGTCTTACAAGCTGGCTTCTATACGCCAAAAGAATGCGAGCAATTAAATATCGCTCCTTTAAGTGTCCATGTAATTAAAAAAGCCATTGATTATGAGCAAAAAGGGGTTCAAGCACCTGGTTTCATTTTGAAAAAAGATATCCAAATCGTCGGGTCTCTCTCGGAACTTTTTGCCTTGCCTTAAAGAAAATGAGAAATATTGTGACTCATTAAGTCATGATTAAATTCTATTTGTTAGACTGCGCCATGCTGGACATACCAACACGAAGAAGGTTTCCGAGAGGGAATCTTCTTCGTTTATGGCCTTTATTACCGTTTAGTTTAGAGCGTCTTTGCTATCAATTTTGTAACTTAAAGGAACTTTTGGGAAGCCTGTGCTTCCTGTTCGGCTAGTAGAAGGTCGACCATCCTGCCATAGCTTTTGACTCCCTCTTCCTGCCTGTTGCTTTTTAAGTAAGCATCATTGACGTCAGACATAATCTCTTCTGCCTTCCCTTCAAACTGCCGCCAATATTCTCTGATAGCCCGAAGGTCTCGCCTGAGCCCTTCTCCATATTGCCGGTTCAGTCTAGCAGCTTCCTCAGGCGCATTGTCATAAAGAGCATTCATGGAATAGATCAATGCCAGTATCGTACCGGAATATTGGAAATAGGAGTCTTCACTGCTTCGACAAGTCACCCAGGCAATATAATTGGCCTCATCTTCACGGGCAAATCCTCTTTGATGGGCCATTTCATGGCACGTAGTTGCAGGTAACATAGACTCAGGAATATCTATATTAACATTGGCTTCGCCGGTGAATGGAAAGTACACACCCGATATTCCGGTGTAGGACATATATCGGGAAAAGAAAACTGGCTTAGGCTTACCATAAGCACCTCCAAGTTGAGGATAAACTCCTGCAGCATTGGAGAAAGCATCTGGGGCCTTATTTTTTATTGCAGTAAATCCACCTTCAAGTGTGACGACTCCTTGTTCATCCTCTTTAAGCACTTTGCGTAAATCGTTAGCCGAGAATATTAGCTTCTCACAAAGTAATGCCAGATCCTTATTTGTGGCATGGCCAACACTAAAACCGGCAATTTCAGCAAAGGATGAACGATAATAATTCAATCCCCATAGCGAAATGAAAGCAAAGTAGACAATGCCTAAAACAGCAAGACCTCGATATACCCAGGATAAAAATCCGTTTGGACTTATTCTCTTGGCTTTAAACAACAATCCCCAGATTTGTCTGAAGAGGAACATAATTAATGCCAAGATTAAGGTCCATACCATAAGCTCTGCTAACGAGAACGGGATTACTCCTGTAGTCATACTCAAGAACCTCGAGCAGAATTTAGAAAAGCCTTGGGTATAATATACCTCAATCCATTGGGGTTTAGCTGTTGCTGCCCATGTCATTGTTAGACTTAGTGGCCAAAACATAAGCAGCAGGATTTTCCCCACGCTTATTCTCATCCGATCCATCATAACCCCCGAAAGCAATTGCATCCATCATATTTATTTCTAATTCATCTGCTTACATGATTATACTCTAAAAACATATTTTACTATAATTAAAAATATATACTCACGAACAAACTATATATATGATTAAACGATTTTTACTTTATGGACTGATGGGCTGGAGCTTAGAAATAATCTGGACAGGTCTTGAATCTCTCTCCCATGGTGATCTCCGACTAATTGGATTCACTAATTTGTGGATGTTTTTGATTTACGGATGCGCTGTATTTCTAGAGCCTTTACATGATACCATCGCCCACTGGAGGTGGCCGGTACGGGGAATGATCTGGCTGATGGTTATATGGGCGATAGAGTATGTCAGCGGTTTAATCCTGGTAGGGATTCTTGGTGTCTATCCTTGGCGTTATACCGACCCGCTTTCAATCAACGGACTCATTACGCTACGATTTGCACCGGTCTGGTTTGTTAGTGGATTATTATTTGAAAGGATCCACCATACGCTGGACGTGATCGGGGAGTCCACGAATGAGGATTGCTGATGAAAGATAGAAGTACAATAAGCGAGTTATTAAAGTGCCCCTTACGGGCACTTTTTCAATGAAAAGATGCCCGTAACGAGCATCTCAATTCATAAAAGTGATTCAAAAATATTCTGCCTTTTTCATCAAGAACTATTGACTTTGCATGAGTCCTTTCAATTGTTCTGGTTCAGTAACAGGTTCCCTGCAAGTAAAATTCCGACATAGATAGACCGATAATATGTCGGCTAACGGATAATCCTTCATTTTCGGAATAAACTGGCTAATTGTACCTTCCTGATAGGTCAGAACGGAGTAAGGTCTGAAGTCTTCAAAGATTTTCTTTTGCATCTGAGGAAGCTTATTGGACTCCAACCGGCCAGACATGACGATGTCATCCCCTTCCCCCAGATAAAACTGAATAGCCTGCAGAAACGCCGTATAGCCAGGAGGATAATATTGAAGCACAGCTTTAAACGTTGAAAACTGGGTTTCTACACGTTCTTGCCACTTTTGATCTCCGGTCATTCTCCAAAGTCTTGCTAAGTTATAAGCAGATATGGAATTGCCCGAGGGTATAGCTCCGTCATAAATCTCTTTGGGCCTGAAGGGAAGCTCCTCCGCATCATTTCCGGTGAAATAATAACCGCCATTAACTTTATCCCCAAATAGACGTTCTTGTTCTTTCTGAAGATTGAGGGCTTCTCTCAAATACTCCGGTTTGCCACAGGCAGTGTAAACTTCTAACAAACCATAGATCAAAAAGGCATAGTCATCCAGATAAGCGGGAAAACTGGCGTCTCCCTCTCTATAACGGGCCAAGAGTCTTCCCTTGGGATCAAACATTTTCGCTAAGATAAACCCGCCCGCATTCTCAGCAGCTATAAGGTATCTTTGGCTTGCTTGATCATCGAGCCCCCGAAATACCTGAGCACCCTTGGCTAAAGCTGCGATCATCAGACCATTCCAGGAGACTAGAACTTTATCGTCTTTTGCTGGCCTGATCCTCTTTTCACGTTGAATAAACAAAATTTCATTGCAAAAGTAAAGGATATCCTCCAACTCATCCAGTTTAAGTTTATGACGATAGGCTATCTCTTCCCATAGGCAAAAAACTTTACTGGGGATATTTTTACCTTCATAATTGCCTTCTTCATTGATTCCATATGCTTCGCAATAGAGTCTGATGAATGTATCACTATCACTTAGGAAATTCTCAATAAGCTTCTGTCTCTTACCCTTTGGTTTAACTCGACTCTGTCCACTCTCAATCTCTTGAATTCCTTGGGCAAGAGCGCTCTTAATCTCGGCTTCACTCCAAACATAGTATTTACCTTCTTCCCCTTCTGAGTCGGCATCTTCAGCACTATAGAATCCACCCTCTGGCGAGGTCATATCCCGCAGGACATAATGGAATATCTCTTGTGCAATTCGGCTGAATCGTTCTTTTTTGGTTAGCTGATAGGCCTCCAGGTAAACAAACGCTAGCCCCGCATTATCATAAAGCATTTTTTCAAAGTGTGGGACCAGCCAATAGCGATCGGTACTATATCTGGCAAAACCATAACCGATATGGTCATAGATTCCGCCGTCTGCCATACGTTCTAAGGTATTCTCTGTTATATTCAGGGCCTGACTTTGAGGTTGTTCCAGAGAATAGCGCATTAGAAAGCCCAGATTGTGAGGGGAAGGGAATTTAGGTGCATTGCCAAAACCCCCAAATTTAGTGTCAAAGCTCTTTTCGAAAAGCGCATACCCTTTACGAATAACGCCTTTTCCCCAACTAAAAACAGTATCTTCTTCAATTTCAGTTGATAATGGGATTCCAGCCTTAACTTGTTGGCCAGGACGCTCAGCACGTTTTTCCGTGTATTCATTAGCCACTGCTTCGTAGAGTTCAGCAGCAGTGTCGATGACTTTTTGTTTTTCCTTCTGCCAGAGTTCTGCTACCTGGTCAAGGATATCCATTAAGCCCGGGCGACCGTATTGACTGTGCTTGGGGAAATAGGTTCCGGCGAAAAACGGCTGTTTATCAGAAGTCATAATGACCGTAAGCGGCCAGCCACCTGCCCCCGTTAAAGCCTGGCAATAGGTCATATACATATGGTCAACATCGGGTCTTTCTTCGCGATCAACTTTGATGGAGATAAAACTCTTGTTCAGTACTTCAGCAACTTCCTGATCCTCAAACGATTCACGTTCCATGACATGACACCAATGGCATGTTCATCATAGTAGACAAGTCAGCTATACCCAATAGATAGGAAAACAGGCTTATCTTCAAGCCTTGCTTTCTCAAATGCTTCCTCTCCCCATGGATACCATTCTACCGGGTTATATGCATGCTGCAATAGATAGGGAGATTTCTCATTGATTAATCTATTGGGTATTTTTGTCGTCGTCATAGCAATCACCTCCCATTAATCAATTTTGTTTTAGTATCACCATTTAGGAAATAAATAAGCACTGTGTTTAGCAATGCTTATTTTGACATTCAATACTTCGCTATATCAATACTTTTAATAAGCTCATTAGCAATATGGGGGCTTTCCAACCGCATAATACTTTCTTCAGCTGTCCCGAAACTCAACAAATTAATACTGCCGTACCAGACAATGCTTTGGTCGATAAGAGCAAACTTCTGATGTATTTTCGATTTATAGACAATCCTAACTCCGGCGCTTTTCATCATATCCAGCGCGCCTTGCAGCGCAGCCGTATCCCTGTCCTTGAAATCCTCGGCCGGTCTGGTTACCACAATCACTTTAACGTCATTTTCTATCGCCGTCGCCAGATTTTGCAGCATCTGCAAACTTCGTCTTTTCGTCACAAATGGACTGACAATTAGAATTTCTCTTGAAGCATTCACAATGTCCTTCATATACACAGGCAAAAAGTTGCTCTTGTCAAAGATGATATCCTGTGATTCTAATGCGGCGCTGTCTCCTTTGGCTTTATAGCCGATCGCGGCATAGCCGTTCAGCCGCTTATGATACATTTTTTCCAGTATCCTGACATGGATATCCACATAGTCATAGATTTGCACCTCGCTTTTCGTTGCAAACAAGCGGTGAAGCCTGCCGGCATATTGCTGCAAGGTCCCTTTCCAGGAAATCGGCATTGCTAAAAATAATGTATCGAGACGCGGTTCGTCAAACCCTTCCCCGATATATCGGCCTGTAGCCACGATGACGATATTCTTATCGTTTGGCGTTTCCGCCATGCACGCCATGATTTCTTTGATCGCCTTGCCCCCAAGACCTCCCTTTAAACGTACCACACCGGGTATTCTCTCCTTCAGCCTTTTGGCCAGTAATTCGACATGAGCCGTTCTCTCCGTTAAAACAAGGCAGTTCCTCCCTTTTTCATAGCTTTTTACCACATCATCAACAATCTGCTGGTTGCGAAGTTCATTGTGCGTGATTTCGGAATACAATTCCTGAATCGAGACATCGTTCTCTTCTTTATCCAGCGGAACTCTGAAAGATGTAAATCTGGGCAAAATATAATGCTCAAAAGGCCTTCTCTCAGCCTGTTTTTTGGCGTCATCTTTGTATCGTATGGGGCCGCACTGCATGAAGATAATCGGATGATGGCCATCCTTTCTGGTCGGAGTTGCCGTCAAGCCATATATATATTTGGCGTTGACACTCTTTAAGATGCTTTCAAAGCTGAAAGCGGACACGTGATGACATTCATCGACGATAACCATCCCATAGTTTTTGACACAATCTTTTACTTCACCTGTTC
>CAYZDF010000026.1:0-37910 GCA_964477085.1 uncultured Gracilibacteraceae bacterium
CGTAAGGACTGGAAAATCTACATTTATTAAACGTTTTATGGAACTTCTGGTCCTACCCAACATCACGAATGTTTTTGAAAGGGAAAGAGCCAGAGATGAGCTTCCGCAAAGTGGTGATGGAAGAAGGATTACCACCACCGAGCCCAAATTCATACCGTCTGAAGCTGTAGAAGTTGTTCTAAAAGACGCAATCCATATGAATGTGAGGTTAGTGGATTGTGTGGGGTACGGTGTGGAGGGCGCACTGGGTTATGAAGGGGAAGAAGATGAACCGCGTATGGTTCATACCCCTTGGAATGAAGAGGCTATACCTTTCCAGGAAGCCGCAGAGATCGGAACGCATAAAGTGATTTCAGATCATTCTACCCTTGGAATCGTAGTAACTACTGATGGTTCAATCGCTGAAATTCCCAGGGAAAATTATGTTCCCGCTGAAGAGCGTGTTATCTCTGAATTAAAAGAGATGGGAAAACCATTTATCGTGATCCTCAATACAACAAGACCTTATGCCGAAAATACCTTGGAACTTTGCCGCTCACTGGAGCAATGCTATGAAGTTCCCGTCGTGCCGGTGGATTGTATGGAGATGAACTTTAGTGATATTTCCCAGCTTATGGAAGAACTTCTGTATGAGTTTCCGGTTGCAGAGGTCAATATCGAACTTCCAAAATGGGTGGAAGAACTGGATATGTCCCATCCGTTAAGAGCAGGCTTTGAAGAGTATATCCAGAAGGCAGTCAGTGATATTAAGCGGGTCAGAGATATTGACAGAGCACTGGATATCATGGCCCAGTGTGAGCATGCTAAAGATGTTATTCTTAAAGAGACAAATCTGGGAACCGGTAAAGCGGAGATTGAGATTACTACAGAGAAGGATCTGTTTAAAGTAGTATTGGAGCAGTTGACAGGTGTAGAGATCGAAGGTGATCATACCCTGCTTAGAATGATTCTGGATTATAGTAAAGCTAAGAAAGAGTGGGATAAACTGGCTAAAGCCTTTGAAGAAGTCCGGACCAATGGTTATGGTGTAGTTACACCTCAGCTTGATGAAATGTTCCTGGAGGAGCCTGAGCTTGTGAAGTCGGGAGGCCACTATGGAATCAAGCTAAAAGCCAGTGCTCCTTCTCTGCATATCCTCAGAGCAGATGTCACGACAGAGATTACCCCGTTGATCGGTACAGAGAAACAGGCTGAAGAACTTGTCAAATACATCCTGGATGAGTTTGAATCCGATCCCAAGAAAGTATGGAGTTCCAATATCTTTGGCAAATCCTTACACGATTTGGTCAGAGAAGGAATCCAGAATAAACTTTACAAGATGCCGGACAATGTGCAGATAAAATTGCAGGATACCTTGCAGCGCATCGTCAATGATGGACATGGTGGCTTAATCTGCATCATTATATAAGAGAGGATAAAATAAAAGTGAGCTATAACTAAACACAGCCACAAGGTGTCTTAAAGTAAAAATTTGAGGCGCCTTTTTTATTTGGTAGCCTCGCCCAGATGCTCCGCTCGGCACGTTTTCGCAGCTGCGAACTATAAATTCTCGCTAACATGCCAAAACCTCTGGGGCTTACTGCAAGTGGTCGTTCCTTGCCTTCCATGGCACCGCGACAGTAGGCCATCCGTGGCCATAAACCAATGGCATGTCTTACGCTGCGAAATTCCCGTTAGCTAAACGCTGCTGTCACTTGACGCTCGCTTCCGCGTGACACATGTGTCACGCTGTGTAAGTCTACAATATTTGAAGAAATCAGAAGATATATGAAGTCTCCTTATTGATACTATTGCCGAATGATTATATATAATTTCTTGTAAGTAACACCAGTAATGTTTATAATAGGGTTAGATAGCTCAATGTTGGGAGAATAAAATGCAGTGAGTAAACAAAAGAAGGATTTTCTTTTAGTCAGTAAGGATATTCTACCTGAAGCAATCATCAAGACTGCACAAGCCAAAGAGTTGTTAGCCAAATTCGACGTACTGACGGTCAACGAAGCCTGCGAAAGAGTGGAAATAAGCAGAAGTGCTTTTTATAAGTATAAAGACGGTGTGATGCCTTTCTATGAGGCCAGCAAAGAAAAGATTATCACGCTCTCTTTGTTGTTGGTTGACAGAGCAGGGGTTCTTTCCAATGTACTAAATTATGTGGCTTCGGTCGAAGGGAACATTCTGACTATTAATCAAGGTATTCCGCTACAAGGTATCGCTAATGTTTCCATATCGATTGAGACCGAAAAGATGGAAGAATCCGTAGAAAGTCTTTTATCCAATCTAAGAGAGATTGAAGGTGTGAGGAAAATCGAACTCATCGCTAAAAGTTAACTTTATTTTGGACTCATCCGTGCTTGATTTTTTAATTTCAGTATGATAAATTATATAAGTGCTTCCGAGCGAAGCATATTTTTGTCGGGGCGTAGCTCAGTTTGGCTAGAGCGCTACCTTGGGGTGGTAGAGGCCGCAAGTTCAAGTCTTGTCGCTCCGACCAAAACATACCAATAAAATCAAGCATCTTAGGCTTTTGAGATATAGTGTTTTCCCCTAAAGTACTGCAAAAGTACTGCAATGGTGTAAAAAAATAGTGTAAGTTGAAAATTATTTAGCTGAAATCTTCTTGGTCGCGCTGGGAGATTTTTTTTTTCGAAAATACTTATTCAAAGAATTAGCCGCCTCTGTTTTTACTTCAGGCATTACATGGGCATAAGTGTTACCGGTTGTAGAAATATCCTTATGCCCAAGTAATTCTTGAACAGTCTTAAGGTTTTCTCCTTGTTCTAAAAGACGGGTTGCGTAAGTATGTCTCAGTGCGTGCAAATGGATTTCTTTTGATAAACCTGCACGTCCTCTTATTGCTTCGTACTTACGACTAAAGTATCTTGGTCCTATCGGTGTACCTTTTCGTGTACAGAAGACCAATCCTCGATCAATGAAGTCATCCCGAGTAATTCTTTTTTCCCTGTTTTGAAGAATCCTATGCAACCTTAAAGCAACAGTTACATCCCAGGGTAAAGGAATTGTTCTCCGGGATTTTTTTGTTTTTGGTTTCTTTTCTTTTAATCCTTCTTTTTCGTTCGCTAATGATTTCCTAACCGTTATCGTACGATTTCTAAGATTAATCTTATCCCACTTGTAATTTTACAGGACTTATGCAGTACAATCCAGATAATTCCTTTTTCCTATGATAGCTCCCAAACCTAGCCTGCAATTACTCGGCCAAAATTTGAGCATAAAACTTGAAAATGTATCACTCGCTATGTCACAATAGAGATGGATTTTGTCTTGTACCAAAATCCTGTGACTGGCGTTGATGATTTCTCGGACCATTTGACCGTGGGTGACGAGGTTGTCGGCGCCTTCTTCATTGCTTAGAGAATTCAATTGCCAGTGAGCATAATTGAGTAACGTTTCTGTAGTAAAAACCATTTCAATATGACCTTCATGGGCAGCCTTTGTTTGAGCGTGACAAGCTGTTAATCCAAGTTCTTGCTTGGCGTTGCGATAGAAGACTTCGATTTTCCAGCGTTTGGCGTATGCCTCTACAGCTTCTTGCGGTGCATCATACCGGTTGCTTAACAGTAGATATGCCCCTTTATAATGAGCAGCTTTTTCATCCGGCTCGGCAGTATCTAAAGAAACTTTCGTGGCTTCAATATCTTCCGGCAATCGAATTGTGGCGATAGTCGCTATAGGAGTCAACACTTGAACAATTTTATCTTTGCCTTTCTTAGTCTTACCGGGTGTTGGTAATTTCATATAGACATCCGGAATACTTACAGCAACACACTCTTTAGGTTTTCCGGTTTTAAGTAACTCCGGATACACTTTGGCGATAAGTCTGGAAGGATTTATCGGAGTAAACTTGGGGTTTCCATTCCAATCTGATCCGGACTTAATAAACAAGGCCGTATTGCGTTTGGCTTTTGTAACCCAATCAAAGTTATTGGATATAAGCCACTGAAAGAATCTCTTGCACAGAAACCATCGATCCATTGCAACCCAAAGCCTGACATCTGTAAGTGTTCGAATCTGTAGCAGCATTTCCTCAGCCAATATCAATTTTGTTCTTTTACCCTGTACAGGAGCAGATTTGTCTTGAACCCAGATCCGCCATAGAAGTGGGGTCACCAAGCCGTTAGAGCGGATCAACAGCGTTGAGACAAGATTCATGCACCAAAGGTGTTTTTTCTCCGCATTATCGAAAAGCCAGCAAAGAAACGGCATCTTTTTGCCATATGGGTGCTCGATCTTCGTATCATCCAAAGCGACAACATCTCCTTCACTGAAGGAATTATAATGTAAAAAAATTACACAATTACCATATTGCGACAATATTTTCATTGAATATCATGTATAATTTCTTATGGAAGCTTACATATCTTACATATAACAAAAAAAGGAGGAAGAAAATGAAAAAGAATTTAAAACTTATTTTATCTTTGTTTTTAATTATTGTCTTGTTTAGTTGTCCGCTGCTTGCGTTAGAACAAAGTACATCTGGGGTTAATCTTACCGACAATCAAAAGAAAATATTGAAAGATTTTGGATTACACGATGACCAAATCAAAAATATTACGATGGAAGAAATCAGGGATTTGTTAGCAAACGGGAAACCAGCCAATATACCTACTTCTTTGAGAGGTGAAGTAACAAAAAACCTTAATGAAGAAATGTCATATATTAAAGAAATGCATGATAAACTTATTGAAAAAGGATTATCATGTCAAAATATTGATGCACTTCACAAAATGGGTTACACGCACGAAGAAATGCTTGAGATGAATAAAGATAAACTCAAAGAAATATTAAGTAAAACACAAGTACCTTTTGGTTCAAGTACATTTTCTAGTGAAACAGGGATTTTATCGGTAGGTACTTGTCCAATTTGTTATAGTCATCCTGCCCCATCAAGTTTAGACTATCTGTCTTCTGTTCTTTATTTTGGAGGATATAATGAATATTTCGTTCCTGCAGCTTATACTGCCTATATAAATCTATATTATGTTAATTACTGTTTAAATGCAGTACAAGAGATGTTTGATTTACCTTATAACTATTCATCTACTGAAGCTGGTCAAAATTTAAGATTCTCTTATTATTTATTCGGAGAATGGGGTGAATGTTTTGATTACTGGGGGTTACATGAAGGTGTTGACCTCCAATGTAAAACAGATGAAACCAGAGAAGTAAAAGCCATAGCCCCAGGACAAATAGTTTATATAAATAGATCAAGCAAGTACCTTAACGTTTATGACCCCGGTTTGGGTGTCACGTATAATTACCAGCATTTATCAAACATTCCATACGATTTATCCGTCGGAGACGAAATAGAAACGTATGATCCTATTGGCACTCAAAATTCCAGTGATAAGCATATTCATGTCCAAGTATGTAATCATACTGAATGTACAAATGTTCATACAGGATATGATCATGACTATAATTTAGAATGCATTATCCCTTATTTTTATATGATTTGGTACTTGTAATAAATGAAAAATCAATAATTAAGAGGGTATTTTTATACCCTCTTAATTATTGATTTTCGAAGGAGCAAAATTATAAAGATGAATTTAATAATAAGAAAACCTGCAATTATTTTTGTTATTACTCTATTATTATGCTCTTGTTCAAATATTGATCAACAAAGTGACACCAATAATTCAGGTGGATCTAGGGAAGAAACAGAAATTACCGAGACTAATAAAATAATTAATGGTTTTGTTAATGAGCAGATTGCTTTCCCCTTGGAGCCTGAATGGTTTTTGAGTTCTGTTGACTGGTTAGATGAGTATAAATTAATAATTATTACAGGAAAAAATGTTAAAGAAATTGACGGTAATCATTATTATAAAAAAACATATATTCTTGATATCCATGATAACACTAAGAATCTAATTTATGATGGAGAATTTCTTGGAGATGCCTATAATACTTCTGTTGTCTTTCTCGATGATGGTAATATTGGAATATGTAGCCCTACAAAATTTTTGATATTTAGCCCGACTTCATTCAAGCTTGTAAAGGAATCCAAATTTAAGAACATTGAACCTAAAGCTTTTCCAGATGGAAATAGAATTAGTTACCGAAATCCAGATGGTCTATTTCTTGCCCAAATTAATAATCAAGAAAACAAGATGTTAATTGATTCGAATAATGTAATACTTGGTCCGGAATTATCAAATGATAAGATTTTCTACGTCAATATCTTAAATCATAATGTTCATTTAAATATTTATGATTTAATAAATAAAAAAAATACTAAATATACAGTTGTAGATGAGACAAACAAAATTGATCCCGAAATTGGCCAATTGTTATTATCTCCTGACCATAACAAGGTCTTGGTAAAACTTAGACTTGCACACGGGGAGTTAAATTCAATCATAAGTATCTTGGATATAAGTAACGGTTCAATTCAAATAATAGACGCGAATTTCCCAACAATTGAAGATTTATCGCAGAATGAGATTCTATATTATAATATTGAAAAAAATGTTCAGTTAACACTACTAGATATTTACAGCAAAGATAAATCGATAATAACCCCTGAATTCTTGCAAATAGATAGTGCTAGATTTTCGCCGTCGCAAAAATTCATTGCTTATATCGGTAAGCTTAAAGACTCAAGAGAAAGAATGTTATTTATTGCTCATAATTAAATCTCCTGGACAAACAATGGCTTTCAGATTTTGTGGCAATCAAACACATCATCTTCCCTTTACTCTACCGTCTTTACCACAGTAAGGTAATGGTATTTCTCTCCATCGTTTTAAAATGATATAAGAAGAGAAGTCTTGTCGCTCCGACCAAAACATACCAAATCATTAAAATACTTCGTAAAAACGGAGTATTTTTTATTTTTAACATGGCCAATATTGTCAAAATTTTTCATAAAATTTAAGTTAAAAATATTGGAGCATTTTGTAGAATAATGTATAATTATTGATATAAAACTATTTTCATATTCGAGAGGCAGGAGCGAAGGGCATGAGTGTCAGGTTGGATGTCAGTAAATCTCCCAACAACATCTTTCTCCTTAATGATCAAGACAACCATTTTTATGATATATGTCTCAAGTCAACGGATGATCATGATTTATTCTATAGGTTAGTTGAAAGTATCTCAGACATTTATTATGTTCTTGATTATAACTGGAAATTTGTCTATCTTAATCATGAAGCTGAGCGTTATTTCCTGATTATAAGAGAAGAGGCCATTGAGAAGTGTATTTGGGATATCTTTCCTCAAGCAGTGAATACCATACTGGAGGAAGCACTTATTAAAGCCAAGGAAAAGAAAGAGAAGCTTGGTTTTGAAGCCCCATCGTTCTCGGACTTGGGTGTGTGGCAGTCTTATAGTATCTATCCTGACGAAAAATACATCACAGTGTTTGTGAAAGATATTACAGAGCGTAAGGAAAAACAGAGGTTATCGGATGAGTTCTTCATGCGGGTTTTTAATGCTGGCCTGAGCATGATGACAATTAAAACGTTAGGCGGCATTATCATCGATGCCAACAAAAGTTGGCTGAAAACGACGGGCTACAGCAAAGAAGAGGTCGTGGGTAAATCGGAATTAGATATCACGATCTGGGCTAATGAAAAAACCAGAGCAACGATTAACAGTCTCTTAAGACATGGGCCTATCTATAATTATGAAGTTGAATTTCAGACCAAAAATGGACATACTCATATTGGTCTCTTAAGTATAGAAAAAATTAACACCAGTTCAGGGACTTATTATCTCGAAGCTATCACAGATGTGACGAAGCAAAAAGAGTTGGAGAGGGAAATGGCCAAGCTGGACAGGCTCAATATGATTGGCCAGATGGCTGCAGGTATAAGTCACGAGTTTCGGAATCCGATCACCACTGTTCGAGGATTTATCCAGATGTTAAGCGGCCGGAAAGAACTTGCCAATATTAAAGATTATTTTGATATTATGATTGAAGAAATTGATCGGGCCAATTCTATCATTACTGAGTTTTTAACTCTTTCCAAAAACAAATCCCTAAACTTAAAGGAAGGTAATATCAATATCTGTATCAATAAATTATTCCCGATGATTCAGGCAGGAGCTTTCAATGATGATAAAGATGTTGAGTTGGAACTGACCGAATATATTCCAGATATATTAATGGATGAAAGTGAGATAAGACAGCTGATTCTTAATATTACCAGAAATGCGATAGAAGCTTCTCCGCCAGATGGTGTGATTCAAATCCGAACATACACCGAAGGAAATGAAGTAATTTTAGCCATCAAGGATCAGGGACATGGAATCGATCCTGAAACACTCTCTCAATTGGGAACACCCTTTTTTACGACTAAAGTTGATGGAACAGGGATGGGTCTGGTAATATGTTACCGTATAGCTGAAAGACATAATGCAAAGATTATTATTGATACGGGAGCTAATGGCACTACTTTTGTGGTGAAATTCAAAGCCCTTATCGATAATTGAAACGATTGGATTGAAATTGCACGTGAAAAGAGCGATTATTGTTGAAGGGAAAACAGACCGCCAAAAATTGCTTAAGGTTCTGGACGAACCCGTAGATATCATCTGTACCTACGGAACCATTAACAACTCAGAACTGGAAAGAATTATCGATGAAGAAACCTACGATGAAGTGTTTGTGTTGGTTGATGCTGATGAACCAGGTAACAAGCTCAGACGGAGTATTAAACAGCTCTTCCCGAATTTTAAACACTTATTTACGAGGCGTATGTATCGGGAAGTGGCTGCAACCCCGATCGAAGAGATAGCCAGGATACTAAAAAACGCTCATTTTTTAATTAAGGAGGGGATTGAATATTTTGATGTCTGAATAGAAATATGTCGCTTTTTGAATAATAAACAAGAACATAAGGGAAGGATTTTTATTTTTTATCACGAATAATGTAACTGTTAGTCAGGTAAATTATAAAGAAGACTAGGCTTAAGTAATACTTAAGTGTAGGGTTTCTAGGGGGAAAATATGGTGGCTGTTTTTGGGAGTATTCTGTCGGAGCTTCAGGCTTTGGAAAAAATGATGAAAGAAGAGATTCGTTTTAAGTCTTCAAATATAGAAGAATTGGTTGATCCGGGGATGAACAACTTAGACCAATATTTCTGTCCGGCTGTCGTTTTGTCTATTGCTCATCTCGAAGGCCATACAGGAAACAAAATTTTCAACCTGGCTTCGATTTTCCAGTATATTTTTATTGCTCATCGTTATCATACTCTGGTAACTGATGGTGACCTAACTGAACACGGACGTCAATTTCCTGTTCTCGTCGGAGATTTCATGCTTGGACAGACTTTTCTTAAGATCTGTCATGATGATTTATTCACTTATGCCGGTCAATTTGTAAAACTCATTGAGACGATGAATGAGGGCATTCTCATGCGATGGAGACTGAAGAGTAAAAACATCTCAATAAAAGACTATCGAGTGATCCTTGGCAAAGAGAGAGCATCACTAACAGCATTGGCTGGAAAGCTGACAGCTCAGATCTGCGGCCAGAACGAAGCTAATATTAAAAGGATGGAAGATTTAGGATATTATCTGGGTATGTCCTGGGCCGCCTGGGAGGAACCAATTTATACTTCGCTGGTTCAGGAATATTTGGCTAAAGCAAAGACAGTTCTCAACGACTTAAGGGAGCATGTGCAGATCAAACCGCTTCAAGAACTATATGAATTCTTCTACAAAGAAATAAATACCAATGTTGCTTTAGCTGGTATAAAATAATAACATTGTTATTTATAAAAAAAGGAAGTATACCTGATTGATAGGAGCTTCTTTTTTGTTGCTGTCACTTTTTGTTGCTGTCACTATTTTTTGACTATTGTCTAAGTCTTACAAAAAATCTACTCGCCATACATTATAATTTTAGAGTTTACAAGGTACTAGGATTTTTAAATTTGGTTTTATGTAAATAACATGGTAAAATATTAGAAATTTAGCGGTTTTGGAGGAATGTGACGTGCGACGCAGGAAAAAGCAGAGCGTAGAGATGCCGTTGCTTGACCATTTAAAAGAATTGCGCAAGGTGCTTCTTATTTCTGCATATGGCATTGCGTTTGGCACTGTAATAGGTTGGGCCTTAAGTGACTATGCCTATCGATTCTTAGCTCAGCCGATAACCGGTATTGCCGATGTAAGTTTTATCACAACGACACCTATGGAGCCTATTCTAGTCAAACTTAAAGTATCGCTGGTTGTGGGTCTTATTGTGGCTCTTCCTATAATTCTTTGGCAGATTTGGAGTTTTCTTTTACCTGCGCTGAAAAAGAATGAGCGCAAATACGTTTATTTCATCGTACCGTGGTCATTGTTACTTTTTATCGGCGGTGCTGCTTTTTCATTTTATTTTGTACTCCCAGTGGGGCTTAAATTTCTATTGTTAGCTGGTGGGGAGGCTGTTCCATTTACTCCATTTGTCACCAAGTCATCCTATTTAAGTTTTATTATTACATTTGTCTTAAGTTTCGGTTTGGTTTTTCAGCTGCCAGTGGTTCTATTGCTGTTGATTCGGATTGGTTATCTTACCCCACAAACCTTGGCCAAATTCAGAAAATGGGCGTTTTTTTTCATTGTCGTGTTGGCGGTCATTATATCACCAACTCCTGATCTAGTAACCCAGTTTCTCATGGCTGGTCCTATGTATATGCTTTATGAAATGAGCATCTGGTTGGGTTATATTGCTTTAAGAAGTAGAAATAAGGAATTAAATCAGTTAAAACAAGAGGGAGGGCAATAGTTTATGGGTTTAACAGAGCTTACATTGATTCTATTTGTAGCCCTCGTTCTTTTTGGTCCTGAGGATTTACCTGTTGTTGCCAGGACCCTTGGCAAGATCGTATATCAGGTACGTAGGTACACTATTGAAATATCAAAGGAATTCCAAGAAGCTTTGAACACACCGAGTAATGTCATTAACGAGGCCTTGAAAGATAAACCGGATAACAAAGACAAGGCTTCTTCTGAACCAAGTGAAGACACTGAAGAACTACTTTCCTATGATGATAGTAAAGACGAATCTCAAGGAGCACAGCCCCAATCAAACAATCCATTAGACGAATTACCTTCGGATATAATCTCTATTCAAAAGAACCACAAGTAGGTGAATAACATTGAAACACCAAAAATTATTCCGAGAAATTACATCAGATCTAAAAAAAGTAGAAAAGGAACTGGGAAAGTTCCTTATCGTTGATGATCCGATTCTCTCTAAAACGTGTCTATACCTCCTTCAATCCGGCGGGAAACGGTTGCGTCCAGGGTTTACACTACTCTCAGCGAAATTCTTTGACTATCGCTTTGAGAAGATTCTACCTGTAGCCATGGCCTTAGAACTCATCCATATGGCCACTTTAGTCCATGACGATGTTGTAGATGCCTCACTGACCCGCAGAGGACGTCCTACATTAGCAGCAGGATGGGGAAATACCGTATCAATCGCTACGGGTGATTACCTCTTCGCCAAAGCTCTTGAACTTATCGTTAAGATCGATGATACGATGATTTCTCGAATTCTTGCAGATGTCTGTGTCGAGATGTGCCAGGGAGAGATACAGCAAATCAAGAGTTCTTATGATGTTACACAGGATTTTAAACAATACTATTATCGTATCCAGCGAAAAACTGCACTTCTAATTGGTCTTTGTTGTAAACTCGGAGCGATGGTATCCAATGCCAGTCCGAGGCAGGTCTGGATTATGAAAAACTTCGGACATTGTCTTGGTATTGCATTTCAAATCGTTGACGACATCCTGGACATAACTGCTGATCCAAAGGTTTTGGGTAAGCCTGTAGGGGGAGATATCCGGCAAGGTATTATGACTCTTCCAATGATCTTTGCTCTTTACGGTTCACCAAATGCAGAGCACTTAAAAGAGCTTTTGAGTAAAGAGAAAAAAACTGAAGCAGAGGTTGAAGAAGCAGTTAAACTCATCAAAGAGTCAGGTGGAATTGATAAGTCCAGAAAAATAGTTGAGCTTTATATTGATAAAGGTATTCGAAATCTTTATGAACTTCCTGATATCCCCTCCAGGGAAGCCCTGATTGAACTTGCTCATTTTGTTGGAGAGAGAAGTTATTAAAAAATTATGTTGAACATGACAAATACATATGTACTAAGGATTGAATCTTGCTTATTAGATTCAATCCTTTTTACTTTGCGGTACGTAGAATATTTTTCTACATTATTGCATTTACCTACAAAAGACTAACACCAAAACAAATGGAAAAAAATAGAATAATATACAGTAAATTCTATAGGTAAGGAGCTGCTACTGTTGGATGAGAAAACAAGGAAGGAACTCCTGGAAAAGTTAGAAGCAATTCGGCAATCCAAAGTGATCGTTTACTTCTCATATACACCTCTTGATGATAGGATCCTGGTTCCACTTTATAGAGAACTCTCAAATATAGGTAAAACAAAGAAAATTGATTTACTACTTCACAGTTATGGGGGAGCAGTCGATACACCTTACAAGGTTGTCATGCTGATCAGGGAATTCTGTGAAGAATTTAGTGTGATTGTACCGTTTTCTGCGAAATCAGCTGCTTCAATGATAGCTCTTGGTGCAGATGAAGTGGTCATGGGCCCCATATCTGAGTTAGGACCAATAGACCCACTGGTCAAACATCCAAGTTACAAAGACTTCTGGGTTCCTGTCCAAGCTCTTAGATGTTGTTTTGAGTACATTGAAGAGATGATGTACAATAGTACAAATCCTGATGTTGCTGAGATTATTGTTAATTCCGTATTGAATAAACTGGATCCCTGGTTGATAGGAGATTATGAAAAAGCCTTAAAAGCATCTAAACAGTACGCAGAGTCGTTATTGTCCAAATATATGCTAAAAGACGATAAAGATAGAATCAGAACTGTTACTCAAAATCTTACCAATGGTTATTTTTCTCATGGTTATCCTATTGGCCGCAAAGAAGCAAAAGAGATGGGGCTTAGTGTGGTCGAAGCATCCGATGAATTATGGGATGTCATATGGGAGTTATATTTAATCTATCAATCAATGTTTTCTGGCGAAAATTGTTGCAATTTTTCCCTTTCTACGTTAGGATAATTTTGTAATGAATTAGAATAGCATGCTGATGCAAAATATGGTATAGTTGATTGAGTAAGGAAGGTGACTGTGATGCTGCCAATGGTTGGTTTTATTACCCCTACTACTGCTTTTATTGTTTTAGTGATAGCCTTAATCATCTTTGGTCCTGGAAAATTACCTGACCTAGGTAAAGCATTAGGCAAAGGGATTAGTGAGTTCAAATCTGCGACCAATGAAGAAGACAAAAAATCAAATGGTGATACTAAATCTGGAGATACTCCCAAGTCTGAATAAAACAAGATAAATAAAAGACTAAGGACGTTAATAAACGTCCTTTAGTTATAATATCAATAGCAGAAGGAGGAATTTTACATATGCTTAACAATAAGGTTGCTTTAATTACCGGTGGAGGTACTGGTATCGGGCGAGCCGTGGCTCTAAGACTAGCCCAGGAAAAGGTTAATATCGCCGTCAATTACTCCCGTTCTGAAAAAAATGCTTCAGAGACTAAGCAAGAGGTTGAAGCGTTGGGAGTTAAGTGTGAAATCTACAAAGCGAGTGTCTCTTCCGATCAAGAAGTAAGAGCAATGATCGAAAAAGTGGTCAATGATTTTGGAAGTGTGGACATCCTGGTCAATAACGCAGGAACTACAAAATTCGTTCCCCATGCTGATCTGGAAGGTATGAAAGATGAATATTGGGACGATGTCTTTTCCGTCAATGTGAAAGGATTATTCTTTTGCTGCAGGGCAGCAGCCGATGAACTAAGGAAAACCAAAGGAGTCATCGTCAATATTACTTCGATTGCTGGTCTTACCGGCCTTGGAAGTTCAATCGCTTATTCGGCCTCCAAGGCGGCTGCAATCAGTGTAACTAAGTCCCTGGCCAGAGTACTTGCTCCTGAAGTACGCGTCCTTAGCGTAGCACCTGGAATCGTTCTGACAAGATGGGTAGAAGGACAGGAAGATCATATTGAGCGTTTAGCAGGAACAACACCATTAAAACGCGTCGCAGTACCTGAAGACGTCGCTGAGTTAGTTTATGGTGTCATCGCTCATGCAGGCTTTGTGACCGGCCAGACCATCGTTGTCGATGGAGGGGCATTTATTTAAGTTTCAAGGGAATCAAAGCCTAGTACCCTGTTAACCCTAAATCTTATTTATCCTGGCGGCAGATTTATTGTAATACTGCGTTGTCGTCAATCGCAATACTACCAGTATTACTCATTCCTCCGACAGCCATCGATGGCTTAGTGTCGCGATGCCACGGATGGCAAAAAGCGACCGCCTTGTCTTACAATAAATCTGTTTGCCATTATATTATAATTTTAGAGTTTACAAGGTACTGGTTAATGCAAATAATAGGTATGAAACAAAAAAACAGGCAGTTTACACTGCCTGTCTGACGTCCACGGAGGGACTAATGCCGCGGTGTCATGGATGACAAGGAGCGGCGGACGTCCACGGAGGGACTAATGCCGCGGTGTCATGGATGACTATTCAAGATCTTTGCACAGTATTCGATTATTTCTCTTCTGCGAACAATGCCAATAAAGATTCCCTGATCATCGATAACAGGTACAAAATTCTGATGGATCGCTCTTGATATCAGATCATTAATCTGAGCATTGATGGATACGGGCGTATTCAACGTTCGTTGTTCTATTTCATCTAAGCGGATTTTTTCTGTGTTGCCAAATGTCAAGTCAGGCGTATTTTTGAGTTTCCATAATAGGTCGCCTTCAGTTAAGGTGCCTGCATAACGGCCTTGTGAATCAACCAAGGGTACTGCTGCATAACCATGATATTCCATCCGTTCAAGAGCCTGGCGCATGGTTGAACTAACTTTAAGGTAGACAACATCTTTTTTGGGAATGAGGAAAAAAGCAACATTCATATTTATAACCTCATAAAAAGAATATCAAGGGCACAATCAAAAAAATTATAAACAGTAATGAATCTTAAAGTCAACATATTTTAAGATTCAATAAAAAAATAAAAACTCCTCCCCAGTTAAGCAGAAGGAATTAGCATAATATAAACCCAACAAGCCCGGTTAATAGGGCTTGTTGGGTTTATTCCATATTGAAAAGATTAGAAGATTACGCCAAGAGCTATAAGGATCAGAACCGCAATTGCAATGATACCTACTCCAACGTTGTTATAAACAGGAGCAGGGGTAACTACCGGGGCAACAGGTCTGCAGCAACATCCACCATAACCGTACATTATATGATTCACTCCTTTTTTGTTGTTATTTATATCTTTTGAACCATCGAACCAAATAATATTACTAAATCAGAAACTTAGAATAAGATACCCATAGCGATCAGAAGTAAGATAATAACTGTCACGATTGCAATTCCGCAAAAACTTGGAGTGCAACAACAGCCGCAACCTACACCGCCACCAACTGCACCTTCGTAAGCCATAGTCTTAAGACACCTCCTACAATAAATGGAATTATCTGGAATACATTGTAATATATGTATAGAGTATTAAAATGGTGTATTATAACGGAGAAAAAAGACAGAGTCTAATATAAGAAGAGAAAATAATAGAAGTCCCCGCGTCCGGGGACTTCTTGCGCAAAGCCAAAAGACAACTGCGACTAGATTTTATAACCTAGACATCAATTATCTAGAGACTCTTCAATAAAAAATTAACATGGAAAAGCCTTAAAGTCAACGTTTATAAGCAAAAAACTACAGTTAAGTTTTGGGTATTATTCTCCGATCAATATTAGATGCTTCGGAATCAAAAGGTTTTAATAACAGATTTTTCGTCTATTTAACTGAGTTTTAAGATTATGATTACCTAAAAAAGTATTAAACTCAGTTATTTTTTGGTTGAGAATAGACGCAGCCGCAATAATTCTGACGGTAAAAAGTTTCCTTCTTGGCTATTTCCATTGTCATTTTAAAACCATTACGCTTCTTAAAATCTTCAGCATGAAAAATAATATTTTGATTCTCAGCGATATTCTTGCCTATTTCCAGAATCATTTTACTATTTTTGTGAGGACTTATGGTCAAAGTTGTGGTGAAGGTTCTGATATTATTCTTAAGAGCAAAAAGAGCTGTTTTTTCAAGTCTAAAGCGAAAACAGTTCTCGCAGCGCAGACCCCGTTCCGGTTCATTTTCCAGACCTTTAACTGAGTTTAACCAGTCCTCAGGAAGGTATTTCTCTTCAAAAAAAGGGATATTCTTCTTAAGGGCATAGCGGTATAGCTCGTTTCTTCTGAGTGTATATTCCTTCTGAGGATGAATATTGGGGTTAAAATAATAAATAACAGGAGAAAAATCCGACTCTAGTTTTTCAAGTACATAGGCTGCACATGTTGCACAGCATGCATGTAGTAATATGTTCTCTTTGTCCATAAGGAACTAAAACCTCCAAAACCTTAACTCGGAAGCATTATAGTATTGTTTTGTCCATAATGCAAACTGTCCTGTAATGGGCTAAGAAATACTCTGCTGCTCATGAGCGGAGTATTTCTTAATGATTGCAATTATGATCTGAACGCTCATTTTTTACTTTAGGGGAGGAAGGTTGATTTTGTTTATTGACTATTTCGTAGATACCCAGAATAAGGGTTATGGGTCCAATTACATAGAAAAAGTAATGGCTGATTTCGTTAATCAGCACACTGCCAAAAACCATACCGAAAACTGTAAGCCAAAACAGAAAAAGAATAACAGAGAAGAGTGAAGACATAATAATCCCTCATCAAACGGTTTAGATAATATATCTTACTACTCTTATCCTTATTTGGTGAGGTGAGAATAATGTTATTCAAATAAAAACAATTGGATGAATTTTCAGCTTATAGATTTTCTTGAAGATGTCTACGCTAATAATGAAAAACGGATACGGAGGTAATATACATGAAAAGGTTGTTTATGATCATATTGGTCTTGTTGATGATATATGCAGTGCCCGTACATGCTCAATCAACCACATATACTGTTGTCTCGGGTGATAGTATGTGGAAGATAGCGGTAAAGTACGAGATCGGACTGAGCGAACTGGCTCAAGCTAATCCTCAGATTAAGAACTTGGCCTTGATTTATCCAGGGCAAAGAATAAACATTCCCAATATTGACAGTGTAAAAGCCTTGGAAACGGAAGTTATACGACTTGTAAACGTTGAAAGATCTAAAAAAGGTTTACAGCTTCTTAAACAGAACTGGGAGTTGTCAAGGGTAGCCAGGTATAAATCACAGGATATGATCAATAAGAATTATTTTGCTCACGAATCACCGACGTATGGATCGCCATTTCGGATGATGGAGTCTTTTGGAATTAAATATTCTGCAGCTGCAGAAAACATCGCTAAAGGTCAGAAGACTCCTCAAGAAGTCATGAACAGTTGGATGAACTCTCCTGGTCATCGCAGTAATATTCTTTCCCCTTCTTTTACTCAAATTGGGGTAGGTGCGGCTAAAGATAGTCAGGGAAATGTATACTGGACACAGATGTTTATTAAGCCATTATAATACTCGCAGGAACAAAAGAGAACGGATGATGCTCAGGTCGTATCATCCGTTCCTTTCGGATTACCAAGATAATATTTCGAGTCGTAAAAGTAAGAAAATTGCAATCGATGGAACCCTTTAGAAGTAGGAATCATAATTCCAAATTTTTTAGCACTTACCATTGATGATTTTTCACCTCTTTTTACTAATGCTCTTAGAAAAGCTCTTTAATCACTTCTCGAAGAGAATTAGCAGAATTCAAAAGTGCTTTCTTTTCAGATTCGCTGAGTTCCAATTCTAAGACATTACAAATCCCCCTGGAGTTAACAATGGTTGGAAGAGATAAACATACTTCTTCAAGGCCGTAAATACCCGCTACAAGGCTTGAAACAGTCAGGATGGAGTTCTCATCCCGCAAGATAGCTTCAACAATTCTGCGGATCGTTAAGGCTACCGCATAATAAGTTGCTCCTTTGCGTTCGATAACATGGTAAGCCGCTTTTCTGACATCTTCGAAAAGTTTCACTTTGGTACTGCCCTCACAAGTACGACATGTTTCACAAAATGCTTCCATACTCATTCCAGCAATATTGGTGATACTCCAAGTTGCCACTTCAGTATCACCGTGTTCTCCAAGGACATATGTATGGACATTTCTTGCATCAACCCCAACATGGTCTCCCAATAATGATTTAAAGCGAGATGTATCTAAAACCGTTCCTGAACCGATTACCTTCGTCTTATTAAAACCAGATAACTTATACGTCACATAGGTAAGGATATCGACTGGGTTGGTGACAACGAGTAAGATAGACTCCTGACAATACTTGATAAGTTCCGGAATAATGGTTTTAAAAACTTCCGTATTTTTTTTTACCAAATCTATTCTTGTTTCCCTCGGTTTTTGATTTGCACCAGCCGTAATAATAACAATACTTGAGTCGGCACAATCTTCATAATCCCCTGCAGAAACCTTGACAGGGCGGATAAAGGGCATCCCGTGACTAAGATCCATCGCTTCGCCTTCAGCCTTGTCTTTATTTACATCTACAAGTACCAATTCTGAAACAAGCCCACTAAGCATTAGTGTATATGCTGTGGTAGCACCAACAAAACCAGCACCAATAATGGAAATCTTATTTGGTTTAATAGCCAAAGTAGCAACTCCTTTCTTATGAAATAGATTTGCTATAACGGGATATACATATCATATCTTTCATAAAACGACGAATGACAATTTCTTCAGCAAAAATAACGATAATAGTATATGTAATTCTATTTTTATTATGAAAACACCTTTTTTATCAGAAATAGACTGAACAGTCCGGATATAACAATAGCCTTCTATCGAATGTTTCATCCTTTTAATTACCAACGCATATTGTTATAGTTTGTTGTTGACAATGATAGTAGCGTCAAATATAATGTTATCTGTACTCAATGCGGTCGTGGCGGAACTGGCAGACGCGCTAGATTCAGGTTCTAGTGCTCGCAAGGGCATGGAGGTTCAAGTCCTCTCGACCGCACCATAATTTGTCTGAAAACTCGCTATTAAATGCGGGTTTTTTGTTATTTTTTTTGTACTATTATATCCGAGTTTTTTGTTGAAAAATGTGCCTTGTTTTATTCAGAGGAGAGTGTTACAATTTTTATAAATTATAATTTATAAATATAGAAGCCTGTTGAATGATTCAAACAGCAGAGTTGGAAATCAATTCTTTAATCATTATTTAATTCATATATTCAATGCATTAAAAACTCTACATAACGCGGGGTACATCAGATGGAGCATTTAAGCCTGAAAGAAAGTGCTTATAAGATTATCAAAGAAAAGCTTCTCAACCTGGAATTTGAACCGGGTAGCCGAATCAGAGAAGATTTACTGGCACAAGAAATCTCAATGAGCCGTACACCGGTACGCGAAGCTATCAATCAGCTGTCAGCAGAAGGATTGATTAATAATATTCCACGCAAAGGGATATTCGTTATCCAGCTTACAAGTCAAGAGATCAGTGATTTTCTGGATATCAGAGAGGCCTTAGAAACATTGAGCATCGAGAACTGCATCAAGAAAATAGATGGAAAACAAACCAAGGTTCTTCAAAATATACTGAAAGAATTCGAATTGGCATTAGCCAAGGAAAACTATAAAAAGTGCAATACTTTAGACAGTGAATTTCATCTTGAAATAGCCAAAGTATCTAATAATAAAAAGCTTATTGAATTCCTTGGAGAAATTGAAGACTTTATGCATATCACCAGAGCTATTGAGAAAAAGGCTCAACCCAAACAGAAAAATGAACTAACCTTAAAAGAGCATCAAAAGATCATTGACGCTATTGTCAATAAGGATATTAAAGGAGCAAGAGACGCTATCCGGGTTAATATTAGAACCATGAAAGAAAATCTGGGGTTTCATTCCCCCTAGTGTAGCATCGTGTTTTAATCAACAATAAAATATAAATTTTTTAAGGAGGGGTACTATGCCAGTATTCAGTGCCAATTTCAATTTTTTATTTAATGAAGTCCCATTTATGGAGCGGTTTGCGGCTGCCGCCAAAGCTGGGTTCAAAAATGTTGAGTTTATGTTTCCCTACGATTATGATCAAAACGAAATCAAAAAGCAATTGGAACAGAATGGTCTCAAGCTAGTTCTTTTTAACATTCCTGCAGGTAATTGGGCAGAAGGTGATCGAGGCCTTGCAGCAGACCCTCTTCGGAAGGCTGAGTTCAAAGAGGGAGTGGGTAAGGCTATTGAGGCTGCAAAACTTTTAGACGTGCCCCGGGTTAATTGTCTGGTAGGAAAAGTCAACGGAGAACAAGATTCTGATGCAGTCATGGAAAACCTTATGGATAATATCAGCTACGCTGCGGACGAGTTCGTCAAGGTTGGATTAGATCTCATGATCGAACCGATCAATCATTTTGACATCCCTGGTTTTTACCTGAATACTACGGATCAGGTTAACAAAATCATCAATGAGCTCGGCAGAGCAAACATCTATATCCAATATGATATCTATCATGCGGAACGAGAAGGCGAAGATCATGATATGATTCTCAAACGCTATTTTAATAAGATCGGGCATATCCAAGTTGCTGATAATCCCGGAAGAAATGAGCCGGGAACAGGTGTTGTTCGATTTAAGGGTATCCTTGATACCCTTGATAAAATGGGATATAAGGGTTATATCGGGATGGAATATAAGCCTTCGGGTCTAACTGAGGATTCCTTAAGCTGGGTAACAAAGTATGGTTATCAATTATAAAATCTAAATTATACAAGGAGGAAAAAGTCATGAAAATTGGTTTTATCGGATTAGGAATCATGGGGAAACACATGAGCAAAAATTTACTTAAGGCCGGGTATTCATTAGTCGTGTATGATATCAATCAAGCAGCAGTGGCTGAAGCAATTGGTGCTGGAGCGGAAGCAGGGACTTCTCCGAAGGATGTAGCTTCAAAGACCAATGTTATTATTACCATGCTTCCCAACTCACCTCATGTCAAGGAAGTTGTTCTTGGGGCCGACGGAGTTATTGACGGGGCTAAAGAAGGTTCCATCGTAGTAGATATGAGTTCAATCGCTCCTTTGGTCAGCAGAGAAATAGGCGAAAAACTAGCGGCTAAAAAAGTCAGGTTTATGGATGCACCTGTCAGTGGCGGGGAACCTAAGGCTATTGATGGGACCTTATCAATTATGGTTGGGGGCTCAGAGGCTGATTTTGAAGAATGTCTGCCAATCTTAAAGTGCATGGGAGCTTCAGCTGTCCTCTGCGGTGGTGTCGGAGCAGGTAATGTAACTAAGTTGGCTAATCAGATTATTGTCGCAGTTAATATCGCTGCAATGTCCGAAGCATTGGTACTTGCAACCAAGGCTGGGGTAGATCCTGAGAGTGTTTATAAAGCAATCAGAGGTGGACTGGCCGGAAGTACGGTACTTGATGCCAAAGCACCGCTCGTGATGGCTAGAAAGTTCGATCCCGGTTTTCGGATTAACTTGCATATAAAAGATCTCAACAATATCCTGGAGACAGGTCATGAAGTAGGTGTTCCACTGCCACTGAGTGCTTCCGTAATGGAAATGATGCAAGGGCTTAAAGCAGACGGACATGGTGACAAAGATCATGGCAGTTTGGTTCTGTTCTATGAAAAAATGGCTAACGTTGAAGTGAAAAAAGACCAATAGAATTGTTCATGGGAGGGGTAATATGAAGATACTGGTGGCTTCTGATTCGTTTAAAGGAAGTTTGAGCAGTATCAGGGTAGGGGAAGCTGTTACAGAAGGGATTCAGAGGGTTTTCCCCGAAGCTTCCATTCGAACCATACCCATAGCTGACGGCGGTGAAGGAACAGTGGAAGCTTTAGTAACTGCTAGCGGAGGAAGGTATCTGCAAAAAATCGTATCTTCTCCTCTCGGCGAGCCAATCGAAGCAGTGATGGGGATGCTGCCTGATGATACAGCTGTCATTGAGATGGCAGCAGCTTCCGGGTTACCTCTCGTACCTCAGAATAAAAGAAATCCCCTTATCACTTCAACCAGAGGGACAGGGGAGCTCATTAAGGCTGCACTGGACGAAGGTGCTAAAAAAATATTGATCGGGATTGGTGGAAGTGCTACGAATGACGGTGGTGCTGGATTAGCCCAAGCGTTAGGAGTAAAGCTCTTAGACTCCAGTGGCAACGAACTTCCCCCCGGGGGAGCTTCTCTGGCTGATCTTGCTATTGTCGATATGAGTAACATCGATACCAGGTTAAACGATGTACTTATAACCGTGATCTGTGATGTTGATAATCCGCTATGTGGTCCTAGGGGCGCCTCAGCAGTCTATGGCCCCCAGAAAGGTGCCACACCGGATATGGTCCGTTACTTAGATGACTGTTTAAAACACTTTGCCCAGGTCATTCAAGGGCAACTAGGAATGGACATCGTTAATATCCCGGGGGCTGGTGCTGCCGGAGGTTTGGGCGGCGGTCTCCTGGCTTTCACAAGAGCCCAGTTAAAGTCCGGAACTGAGGCGGTACTTGATACCATCCGCTTTGATGATCTTTTAGAAGACTATGACCTTATCATCACTGGTGAAGGCCGGATCGACGCTCAGTCAGCCTATGGAAAAGTCCCTAAAGGGGTTGGTACAAGGGCTAAAAAGCATGGAAAGCCGGTTATCGCCATTGTTGGTTCTGTGGGTGAAGGAGCTGAAGTGATGCATGAACACGGCATCAATGCTATCGTTCCTATCGTCAATCGTCCCATGACACTGGAGGAAGCAGTCGCCGATGCTTACGAGCTAATTGTTCAGACATCAGAAAGAGTTTCCCGAGTGCTTAGGACTGCGAAGAATTTAGATATTTAAATCACGATTAACCTATTACGAGTCATAAGAGGGTGTCTGTAAGGATACCCTCTTACTTTTATAGGTTAGGCATTTATAGAACCATGTAAAGGTATGTGATTGTAAATACACTTATAAATAATCATCATATGTAAGGTAATTATGACTAAATTCCATTGACAATAATAAAATACTTATAAATGAATCATAACAACACATAATATTTAAAATTCCAGAAGGGAGAGAGTTGAATATGCCATACAGCTTACCTGAATTACCTTATCCCGTGAATGCTTTGGAACCGTGGTATGATGCAGAAACGGTAAGAATTCACCATGATTTCCACCACAAAAGTTATGTAGACGGGTTGAATAATGCCGAGAAAAAGCTGATGGAAGCCAGGGCAAGCGGAGATTTCAGCCTGATTAAACATTGGGAGAAGGAGTTAGCTTTTCACGGTTCAGGGTATGTCCTGCACAATCTTTTTTGGACCAATATGTCCCCTCGTGGAGGGGGAGATGCGACCGGTCCGGTGGCAAAACATATCGAGTTGGATTTTGGATCTTTCGCAGCTTTTAAGAATCAGATGAGTGCAGCAGCATCGACAGCTGAAGGCTCAGGTTGGGCGGTGCTGGCTTGGAACCCACTAATTAGGCGCTTAGAGGTCATTCAAGTGGAGAAACACCAAGATCTCTGTCTGTGGGGATCTTTCCCCTTACTGATATTGGATGTCTGGGAACACGCTTATTATCTTAAATATCAGAATAAACGGGCAGAATGGATTAAGGCCTGGTGGAATCTGGTAAATTGGGATGATGTTAACTATCACTATTCATATGCCCTTAGACCATAAATTAATTAGAGATCAGTTGTGATCAGGATACGTTTCTCTTATTTGATTTTGAGAAACGTTTTTTTTTGCTATTATAAGGATAAAAAATATTTTTGCAGGAATATATAATTTTATAGAGAAAATAAATAAAGTTTGACATTTTTCATTCTTTGGTAGTATGAACATATACTTAATTGAATTAATTAAAGTTGCGGAAGGTGATAGCGGTTGAAAGGGATTATGAAATCATTAATGGAATGGGTAATTATCATTACGGTCGCTTTTGTTCTATCTATCGTAATTAGGAATTTTGTGGTGGATACCAGGATAGTGCCAACTGGCTCCATGTTGCCGACAATACAACTTCAAGATAGGCTTATAGTCGATCGGTTGATGTATAAATACGACACTATTAAACGTGGGGATATTATCGTCTTTGAAGCTCCTGAAGCGGCCCAAGAGGAAAAAGATCTGGTCAAAAGGGTGATCGGACTTCCAGGAGAAAAAGTACAGATCAAGACTGGAAAAGTATTTATCAACGAAAAAGCTTTGAATGAACCCTATATTGTTACTCCGGCAGACTACGATTATGGTCCGGTTGATGTTCCTCCCGATTCATATTTCATGCTGGGCGATAATCGAAGGGCAAGCAAAGATAGTCATGTTTGGGGTTTCCTGCCCTCAGATAAGATCCTTGGAAGGGTATGGGTCAGATACTGGCCTTTAGATAAGTTTGGTTCACTGGGTAAAGTACCTGAACAATACTTCGCAGAGGTGGAAAATCTATGAGCGATACCGGGAACAGTAAATCCTTATCTCAGATTAAAGGAATTTTATTGTCCCTTCAGAGTTTAGTTATCTATGATGATATCCTTGCGGACAAGAGGATAAACTCTTTCTGCAAGCTTCTGGAACAGGTCGTTGCTCAAAAGTGGGACAGTGAAAAGGTTTATGTCTCTTACCATCAATTTTATAAATTGCTGATTAACGATAGTTGGAAAGAATATATCGTGGAACTTCTTCTCAATACGAATCATGAATTGATTGCACTGGCTACCCGTCTGCCAAAAAGTGAGATCAATACGTATATCTCTGAAAACATCGGACGGGACCTCGGGATTATTCAGGCGCTGGCTGATATTAAGCCACAAGATATCCTCATTCTTATTACCTCACGTTTTACGAATGAAAGTGAACCAGATGAGAAGGACGTGTTTATAGATCATCTATGGCCAGGGAATTGGCCTGTCTGGAGATGGGAGCTGCTACAACCAGTTAATAATACGATTGAGATCACAGGACTGCCTGCAGCCGAATGGCTAGAAGCAGCTAAAGACGTATTTGTGAAAAAGTACCTTGAACAAATACGGTGGGAGAATAATACCCAACGACTTCTCGACTATTACCAGACGGTAGGTTATAGTATTTTTAGTCAATATGCCGCCTTCAAACTTCACGAGGGTGGTCAAAGGGTGGAAGGGGTAGAAAATCCGGATCCCATCAGAATCAGTCACTTAATTTGTCAGGAACGGGAACAGTCCCTTATTCTTTACAATACAGAAAGCTTTTTACAAGGCTATCCCGCGAATAATATCATTCTTTATGGCAACAGAGGCACAGGTAAATCATCTTTAGTCAAAGCTTTATTAAATGAGTATATCGCAAAAGGCTTGAGGATTGTTCAATTGAAGAAAAACCAAATCGGTCTATTCCCGGAGCTGGTCGGGGAGTTGGCTAAGATTCCACTAAAATTCATTATCTTCATTGATGATCTCTCTTTCAATGACGTCGAAGAGGATTATAAAAACTTGAAATCTTTATTAGAGGGCGGAGTCGAATCCCGTCCACAGAACGTTTTAGTGTATGCGACATCTAACCGCCGACATTTGGTTAAGGAATCCTTTGTTGACCGTAAGGGTGATGATGTCCATGCTCATGATAACATGGAAGAAAAATTATCATTGGCAGACAGGTTTGGAATTACAGTAACATTCCTCTCCCCCGATCAAGAGACCTATCTTAAGATCGTGGAAGGCCTTGCCTGTCAGAACAAGATTGATCTGGACAGAGATGTACTCAGAAAAAAAGCTTTACAATGGGTCATGATGCATAATGGCCGTTCAGGGCGAACGGCCAGACAATTTATTGATCACCTTATTGGAGAACTCGCGCTAAGTAAAGGTTAAATTTTAATAGTTATATTTGTATTTGCTGCGTTTAAACTGTATACTACTTTAAATGACTTTCAAGAAAATGAACCATGTCCAAAGCACTTGGGGGACATCCTTTCAGATGATGGGGACAGCCTGATGTACAGGTACCGATACCTAGACCTGGGAGGACTTCATTTTTGTAGCCTTGGCCGATGAAGATAGGATCTTTGATCTTATTCAGTTTCCCGTTCTCGTCCAGCCGGTTGAGAGCATGGATCAAACTGCCATAACAGGCAGAACAAGCATCGGAGGCTTTCACTCTCTCCGCTAACCTTACAGCTTTCTTCGAAGGTTTGAAGGTTGAGTTATTTTTAGATTCTGTTCCGTACTCGAAGATTGAAGCTTGGGTGAGGTCTGTTTTTCCAACACCAAGCTGTTCAGCGAGGGTTATATACTCAATATCCTCTTTGGTATAACCGATCAGGGAAGCACAATAGGTATCTACCAGAACAGGATCCTGGCCGACGATGACCCTGTCCATCCTAACCGGATTTCCACCTTCTTCAAAGGTCAAATCCCCATTCAGGGCATCAACGATATTCAGGTCGACTTTAAGGGCTTTGGCTAAATAAGCGATGGGTTTATGCAAACCTAAAGCATGATATCTCCTTTTCTCGCCATTGGTGATACAGCCCTTTAGATTCTTTAAAGCACAGGTAAAAAGAGTCTGACAATGGGCTTTGAGAACAGGAAGATTAATAAGATAATCGGTTTGTAATGCTTTTTTGCATATTTTTAAGGATTGACCTTTAACCGATATACTTTCATACTCATCCCGCTGCAGATCGATCAGAGGAACGTTGTATTTTCGGGAAAGATCTTCGTAGCCACATACCTTAAATGCCCTGGACGTCTGGTCACCAACCCAGGACCCCTCAATGATAGAGATATTCTTAAGGTTATGTTCCAAGAGGTACTGAATGATACCCTCTAGCAGAGCGGGAGTAGTCGTTGCACCTTCGTGGGAAGGTTTGGCCACGACGAGATTTGGTTTAAGGGCAATATTCATTCCAGGATCAATGCTATCAGCGACCTTAATTTTATCCAGGAGCTCTTTGATCATCGGAATAGGATGAGTACCATAAATGACATGAATTTCATTGGGGTTCATTTCCAGGCCTCCTTTTTAGTGGTATTGACATTATTATACATGATGAAAAAGCTTGGTGCTAAAGGAATTAAGAAAATGGAGGAAGATTTCGGATGAGTTCTGCTTTTGCTTGGCTTATCGGTCTGGCAGCCATGGTAGTTGGGGTGATTATTGGTTATCTTGTTGGTACATTAAGGTATAAAGGTTTTACAGAGAAGACAGTGATGCTGGAGCAGGAAAAGGCCCGCCTGAGTATAGAATTGAATCAGGAGATGGAACGCCGGATATCTTATTCGGTTCAAATCTCTGAGCTTAAAACAAGGCTCGAACTGGAAGAAATCAGGTATGAAGAGAAGATTTCACTATTGAATGAAGCGAAAGAAGAACTATCCAATGGTTTTAAAGCGTTGTCCATGGAAGCATTAAGAAGTAATAACCAGTCTTTTTTGGAATTAGCTAAAACGACTCTGGAAAAATTCCAGGTTCAGTCTATCGGTGATCTGGAAAAGCGACAGACTTCTATCCATGAACTGGTAAAGCCTCTAAAAGAATCGTTGGAAAAAGTGGATCACAAGATCAACGAGCTGGAACAAAAACGAGCAGGTGCTTACGAAGGGTTACTGAAACAAGTTGAGTATATGGCTTTGGGGCAGGAAAAATTGCAAAAAGAAACAAACAGGCTGATCTCAGCACTTAAGGCTCCAACAGTCAGAGGCCGCTGGGGTGAAATTCAGCTAAAAAGGGTTGTGGAAGTTGCAGGGATGGTAGAATATTGCGATTTCACTCAACAGGAAGAAGTTCGGGCTGAACATGGAAGGCAAAGACCCGACATGATCATCCGGCTACCTGGGAATAAGACGATTGTGGTTGATTCCAAAACACCTCTTGCCGACTACCTTGAAGCTATCGATGCCAATGATGATGAGACGAAGAACCTTAAGATGCTGGGCCATGCCAAGCAAGTTAAAACTCATATTACAAAATTGGCCAGCAAATCGTACTGGTCTCAGTTCGAGTTTACACCTGAATTTGTTGTCATGTTCCTTCCCGGTGAAACATTCTTTAGTGCCGCCTTGCAATTTGACCCTGAGCTTATTGAATATGGAGCTGAACAGAGAGTTATCATCGCTACACCGACAACACTCATTGCTCTGCTTAAGGCTATTGCTTATGGATGGAAACAGGAACAGATGACGGAAAACGCCAGGCAGATCAGTGAATTAGGTAAGACTCTTTATGAAAGGATAAGTGTCTTGACAGAACACTTGTTGGATATTCGTAAGGGTTTGCAGTATTCAGTACAGGCTTATAACAAAACCGTGGGTTCCTATGAGAGCCGTGTCCTGGTGACAGCCAGAAAGTTTGGTGAGTTAGGTCTAGGCGGAGATCAAGATATTAAAGAAATGGAAGTACTGGAAACCGGTATTCGAGAAATCGCAGCAGGAGAGAAAAATGATTCAATATAAATACCAATGATATAAGAACTAAACATACAGGAAATATTTTACGATATTAATTTAGAGTCTATATCCACGGAGGGATAACAATGAAGGTCCAAAATAGCAAGATTGACCTTTATGGAGACTTTAAGCTGGATCAAAAAAGAAACATTAGCGAAAGGTTAAGATTCTGGGTAGACGGAAAGAGCAGGGAAGCTAATCATCCAGCAGAAAGTCCCAGAGACAGTCTGGTTCTCTCAGAAGAGAGTCTGGCCAGACTCCAACAGGAAGCTAACCAAACAAAAGAAGCTTCTACACCCAAAGAAATCATGTATGAGTTAAGCCCCGAGGACAAAGAACTGATTGCTCTACTGGAACGATTTCTTTATAACCTTACAGGCAAAAGTGTTAAGATAATCGTACCTGAAAGTGTAGTCTTACATGATCCAAACAAATTATCGTTGCAATTACCGGATGAACGTCAAGTTGATTTGCGTAACCAGAAACAGGGATGGGGTCTGGACTACCAATATGAGGAGACTTATTCAGAAACGGAGTCTATGGTTTTCTCTTCGGAAGGAACTATTGCAACCGAAGATGGAAGAGAGATTCAGTTTACTATCAGTATGGCAATGAATCGGCAATTTTTCTCATCTCAACAGATTAATATCAAAGCTGGAGATGCCTTGATAGATCCCTTGGTTATCAACTTTGGAAGCAGCGAACCAAAACTCACAAGTTGGAAGACTGATTTTGATCTTGATGGGGACGGCCAACAAGAAAAGATATCTTTTTTGGAGCCAGAAAGCGGTTTTTTAGTTATCGACAAGAATGGTGATGGAATAATCAATGATGGAAAAGAACTATTTGGCCCCACTACGGGGGACGGTTTTTCTGAATTGACATCCTATGATGAAGATCATAATGGCTGGATTGACGAAAATGATTCCATCTTCAATCAGTTAAGTATTTGGATAAAGGATACTGAGGGCAATGATCAAATAGTCGCTTTAGTGCAAAAAGGTATTGGTGCTATCTATCTTAAAAATGTGGATACTCAATATGCTCTAAAAGATAACGATAATAATCTCCAAGCACAGATCCAAAAAACAGGAGTATTTATTAGAGAAGATGGTCAGGCAGGTACGATACAGCATATCGATCTTGCTATATAATTAACGTTATATAATTATTATCCACGAAATAATATTGTAAAATTTTAATAGAAAAGGTAATATTATGTGCCTTTTCTATTTTTTTCAGAAAACGTAATTGTTTGTTGACAAAATTTATTATAGAATTTATAAAGGAGATTTTTACATAAGATTTTGATATGGGAGAAAAAAGATATGGACAAGGTGTCAATGAATAGGCAAAAAACGCATAACACCAATCAGTTCTTTGCTGAGTGCAAAACGATTTTTGACAGTACGCCCTACGCCATGTTTATTGTTAACGTCAGTGATGATGGGTTCATATATTGTCTAGCCAATAATAGTCATGAGTTGTGGTCCGGTTTCCCCTCCAAAGATATTAGTGGCAAGGATCCTTTAGAGGTATGGGGAAAAGAGATTGGAGAAAAGATTATTTACCAATTATATAAATGCAGGTCTAAGGGAAAAGTGACAGAGTTTGAATCTCTTATTTTTCTTGATGGTAAAGGCAGGGTTATCAAAACTGTTTTGACTCCCATATTTACTGATGATAAGATCGTGCGGATCGTTGGTCACTGTATTGATAAGACTAATTATTCTCTTCTTAAAGAGTCCCTTAAGTTTCAAACTGAATTCGGCAACTTAATCCTAGAGATTTCCAATGGTTTTATCAACCTTCCCATAGAAGAGTTTGAAAAGCAAATCCAATTGACGCTGGAGCGAATTGGTAAGTACATGGAGGTTGATCGTACTTTTCTTTTCTTATTCTCCGATAATCTCAGGGAGATGAGTATGGTTAATGAATGGTGTCGGGAAGAGATTGATCCGTTAATTAAACATCGTCAACGTATTTCTGTCGATTCTATGAAATGGTTCTTTTCTCACATGCAGGTGAATAACTGTATCGTGATATCCGATATAAGTGATATGCCTTCAGAAGTAAAACAGGATAAAACATTCCTATTGATAAGGGATATTAAGTCTTTGTTGGCCATGACGTTAAGGTCAAATCATAAAATTATCGGTTTTTTGGGAATACAATCACTTCTATCCCGTCGAGAATGGTCTGAAGAACATATCACTTTTTTGGACATGATTACAAAGATATTCTCCAGTGCTTTGGAACGAAGAGAATGGGAGATTAGAATTGCCAGAGAACGTAATCTCTTGAGCGTTACCCTAAATTCTATTAAAGATGCGGTCATATCTACCGATGAGCATTTAAGAATCGTTACATTTAACAAAGCGGCTGAAGAGATAACCGGACTCTGTTATGATGATGTTCTGGGGAAGCTTGTCGATGACGTACTCCATATCAACAAAAAAGATGGAAAAAGGTTTAATGCTCCTGTAAACGAAATGATTAAAGATTTTTCTCAGTTAGACGAAACAGATTCTTTAATCCTTCATGATCGAAACGGAATAGCCAAAAGTATCTCTCTTGGTGTTTCTCCTATTCAGAATGGTGATAAAACGATGGGAACCGTTCTGGTTATCAAAGATATTTCAGAGTCCAAGAAGAATGAGGAAGAAATCAAATACTTAAGCTATAATGATAAACTTACTACCCTCTATAACCGTGCCTATTTTGAGAAGCAGCTCGCTGAACTAGATAAAGCTGGAAACTTGCCTTTAAGTATTATCATGGCTGACTGTAACGGCCTGAAAATAGTCAATGATGCTTTTGGTCATGAAGAGGGTGACAGACTTCTAATTCAAACAGCCAAGATCCTAAAAGAAGTATGCCGTAAAGATGATGTTGTCGCTCGTATCGGAGGAGACGAATTCGCTGTGATTCTTCCACGGGTAAGTAAGGAAACTGCCTATCGCATTAATAAGCGGATCAAAGAATTGTGTGCTAATGAAAAGAGTCTGGTTGTCGCTCCCAGCCTTGCCATGGGTGTTGCTACTAAAAATCAGCGTGACGATGATATTAATGATGTCCTGAAAAAAGCTGAAGACATCATGTATAGTGTAAAATTAAGTGAAAATAAGAGTATGCGTAGTTCCATTCTTTTATCCCTAAGAAAAACACTTGAGGAAAGGACTCATGAGACGGAGGAACATGCCAGCAGACTGCGAATCTTGTCCACAGAACTGGGCAAAAAGTTAGGGCTAAATGAGACACAGATGACAGAATTAGCTTTATTATCTCTTCTCCATGACATTGGAAAAATTGCAACGCCGGACTTTATTTTAAATAAGCCTGGGAAACTGACCGAGCAAGAATGGGAAATTATGAAAAAACACAGTGAAGCAGGGTATAGGATAGCTGCATCTTCACCAGAACTTGCGTTTATAGCTGATTACATCTTAAGTCATCATGAAAAATGGGATGGAACAGGATACCCAGAAGGATTAAAACGTTATCAGATTCCGTTACCATCCCGGATCATCGCTGTTGTAGATGCCTATGATGCTATGACCAGTTCCAGAGCTTATAAAGATGTTATGGCTAGGGAACAAGCGATAGTTGAGCTGGAAAGGTGTGCAGGAACTCAATTTGATCCTGCCATCGTCAAGACATTTATTGAAATCATGGATCATCAGAATAATAATTTAAAAAAAGTTAAATAAATGCTATTGCATTCCAGGCATATAATTATTATAATAATTATAAATAAATAATTATTATAAAACGGAGGTAAGTTTAATATGTCTAAATGGGTTTGCAAAGTATGCGGCTATACTTATGAAGGAGATGAAGTACCAGAACAATGTCCCCAATGCAAAGTATCAAAAGAAAAATTTGAAGCCGTCACAAATCAAAAAATGGAATGGGCTGACCAGCATTTTGTCGGGATTGCAGCAGGTGTTGATCCCGAAATCATAGAAGGATTAAAAAATAATTTTATGGGTGAGTGTACCGAAGTTGGCATGTATTTAGCTATGAGCAGGGTTGCTGACAGAGAAGGTTTTCCGGAAATTGCTGAAGCTTACAAAAGGATCGCTTACGAAGAAGCTGAACATGCTGCAAAATTTGCAGAACTGTTAGGCGAAGTGGTTACGGATTCAACCAAGAAGAACTTGGAGATGAGGGTTGCAGCTGAGGGCGGAGCCTGTGCCGGCAAAAAAGAACTGGCGACATTGGCTAAAAAATTAAATTTGGATGCTATCCATGACACTGTTCATGAAATGGCTAAAGACGAAGCAAGACATGGCTGTGCTTTTAAAGGAATGCTCAGAAGGTATTTCGGTTAATAATGAAGGATTTTGGCAAAAAGTATCCCTTTGGTTAAAAGAGTAAATAATATTAAGTAGCCATTAAAAAGAGACGTGTAAGCATTACTTACACGTCCTGTTTTGTAATCAACGCGCTCATATCAGCTGGTAAAGGTGCCTGGATCTGGACGATGCCCTTGTTTAGAGGATGGTTGAAAGAATAAGTATAACAATGCAGCGCCTGTCTCTGAATATAAGTTGAATCACCCCCATAGAGGTCGTCACCTAAGAGCGGATGACCGGAACCCTGACAATGGACGCGGATTTGATGTGTTCTGCCGGTAATCAGGGTGAATTCCATCAGTGTATAATTAGAGAAGTGATGCAAGACCTGGTAACGAGTTAAAGAGGGAAGTCCGTTCGCATTAATCTCTCTTACAATCTTACTGTCTGGTTTTAGAGCGATTGAACCATTGAATTCACCGTTTTCCAGCGGGTAATGGCCTTGAACAATACCCAGGTATATTTTATCTACGTGAGTCTTAGACGATTGCCAGGCCAGCTGTTGATGAGCAAAGCGGGTCTTGGCGATGAGGACGATACCGGATGTATTTCTGTCGAGCCTGGAGATTGGTCTGAACGGACGAGACTCATTCTTGCTGTGCCAATATCCTATCACAGCATTAGCCAGTGTACCTGATTGATACCTGGAATTGGGGTGAACGGTTTGGCCAGGTGGTTTATTAACCGCTAGAAAAAGATCATCTTCATAGAGAATACTTAGCGGAAGCTCTTCACCATTGATGGTGGCAGATTCCTCCCCCATAATATTCACCGTGAGAGTCTGACCCGGTTTTCCTCTTGTATTCAGAAAGACAAAAACCCCATCCAGCCAGGCATTTTCCCCGATTTTGATCTTCTGAATAACTTTCCGCGAAAAATGAAAACGCCTGTAAAGAATTTCTTCAAGTTTTTTGCCTTCGTCTTCGGCTTGCAAGGTATACTTGAAAAAGGTATCTCTTACCATTAAGTACTCCAAAATATACAAAATATTTTCTCGTTAAAAAAGGAAAAATATGATGAAAAAAGAATTTAGTTAGGAAGAAAGTAGATACTAAGAGATAAATATTAAGACATGAAATCCAAATTTAATGCTGGAAATGAGGTTAGATCAGATGAACGATCAGCGATTCGATCTTCTTGCCAGGAATATTGTCGGTTACTCGGTAGAGCTCAAACACGGGGAGAAAATCCTTATCGAAGTCGCAGGACTTGAGATACCTTTAGCCAAAGCCTTGGTAAAGGAGGTTTACCGCGTCGGCGGTATTCCTTATGTGTCTATTACCAATCATACCCTACAAAGAGAGATATTAAAAGGATTGACTATCGAACAAGCACAGGCTATGGCAGGTTGGGATGTTGCCCGGATGAAAGAGATGCAGGCTTATATCGGAATACGGGCGGGAGAAAATATTAATGAATTTGCTGATGTTCCCAGTGAGCAGATGCAAATCTATATGACTAATTATTCTAAGCCAGTTCACTCCGAACAGAGAGTAAAACATACCAGGTGGTGCGTTCTGCGCTATCCTAACGCCTCTATGGCCCAACTCGCAGAAATGAGTGTCGAAGGCTTTGAAGATTTCTACTTTAAGGTGTGCAATCTGGATTATTCGAAGATGTCTAAGGCGATGGACCCGCTGAAGGAATATATGGAGAAAACAGATCAAGTCCGAATTACCGGCCCTGGTACTGACCTTATCTTTTCCATTAAGGGTATTCCTGCAATCAAATGTGATGGTAAGATGAACATACCGGATGGCGAGCTGTTCACATCACCGCTCAAAGATTCCGTTAACGGACATATTACCTACAACACACCAGCGGTATATCAGGGGTATACATATGAATCCATACGCCTGGAATTGAAAGATGGAAAGATTATTAAGGCTACTGCTAACAACACAGAGAAGATCACCACGATCTTTAATACTGATGAAGGGGCCCGTTACATCGGAGAGTTTGCCTTTGGCTTTAATCCCCATATCCAAAAACCAATGAAGGATACGCTGTTTGATGAGAAGATTGACGGCAGCTTTCATTTCACTCCCGGAGCGGCGTATGACGAAGCTGATAACGGAAATCGTTCTGCTGTCCACTGGGATCTCGTTTGTATCCAAAGACCCGAATACGGTGGAGGAGAGATTTATTTTGATGGTCAGTTAGTGCGAAAAGATGGGCGTTTCGTTATTCCTGCGTTAAATGCTTTGAACCCTGAGAATTTAATTTAATACCAGTATAATGATTCTACACAATATACTTAAATAATGATTAGGAGGAGACAAATGAAAGTTATCAGCAGCATTAAAATGGGAGAAGATCGCTTAGAAAAACTGTTATCTGTTCAACCCCAGGCCCAGATCGTTCAGGTAAAAGATTTTACAGAGATGGATAACGAAGCAGAAGTTCTACTGACATATGGTTGGGATATCAAGAAAGAAACCCTTGATCTATTCCCGAATCTAAAATGGATTCAGACCTTAAGTGCAGGTGTTGATGCTCTTCCTTTAGCCAAGATTGAAGAAAAGGGAGCCATCCTCACTAATGTCAGAGGTGCCCATAAAATTCAAATGGCTGAGCATGTGGTTTGGAGCATACTGATGTTATTAAGACAAGGTGTTACATTTGTTCAGCAGCAAGAGAAGAAAATATTCAGCCCTAAACCTAAAGTTGATGAGATGTATGGCAAGACGGTTTGTGTGGTGGGAGCAGGTACTATCGGTAAAGAGATCGCCCAGAGATGTCGGGCGTTCGGGATGACAGTTTATGGTGTTTCCCGTAAAGGAGGACAAGATGCAGCTTTTGATAAGGTAGTAGATGTCAGCCATATGTCGGAGGTTTTAAGCGTTAGTGATATCGTTGTGGTGGTATTACCTCTAACACCAGATACCAAGAAATTCGTCAATGCGGATTTCATTAGCTCAATGAAAGATGGGGCTCTCTTTGTGAATGCAGCCAGGGGACCGGTAGCAGATGAAGAAGCCCTCCTCAAAGCACTACAGGATCGTAAGATCGAAGCTGCTGCCTTGGATGTTTTTGTGAAAGAACCTCTTTCGGAGGATAGTCCTTTTTGGAATTTGGATAATGTTTTCATTACACCTCACATCGGTGGCAGAACGATCCAGGCTTCGGAGCGGATGTGGGATGTGTTTACTTACAATCTTTCCAGGTATCCTGATCAAAGTGAAATGATCAATATTATTGACTTGAAGGAAGGATACTAATTTAACAAGCCAATCAATGAGACTATATTGATGCAAGCAAAACTTAGGTTTTCCCTGGTGGATCAGGACATACTAGTGAATATTGAAAAGATACGCGTTGTTTTTTTATATAAACAGACATATCTAACTCTAACCGGAGGAACCAGTATGAATGAATTTCAGCAGAAATTGATTGATAGCATTGCTCAATATGCTCCGATCTGGGTAGTAGGCGGGGCTGTCAGAGATAAGCTGATGGGCTTGGAATCCAGAGATATCGATCTTGTAACCTACATGAAACCGGAATATGTTGAACACATTCTTAAAGAGAAGGGGTTCAATCCAAAGCAGATCGGGATGCGTTTCAAAACCCTCAGCGTCTTTCAGGACGGTGAGCGGATCGACCTGGTTTCTACGGTTAACTTGAGTGCCGATGCTCAGCATCGGGATTTTACCATGAACGCCATCTATATGAACCCTTATACGGAAGAACTTTATGATCCCTGGGAAGGAAGTAAGGATTTACAGGAGAAACGTCTCAAAACATGCGGAGATCCCCAGAGCCGCTTTAAAGAAGATCCGGTACGTATCTTAAGGATGGTCAAATTCGCCGTCAAACATCAGATGAATATCGATGAAGAGGCATGGAATGAAGCCAGAGAACAGGTTCATTTATTGGCTGGTGTATCCCGGGAAAGGGTTACCGCGGAGCTTGCTCAGATTTTCGTGCTTGAAGATGCTGAAAAAGCCATTGTGATGCTTAAACAATTAGGATACTGGAATGTATTCATTCCGGAATTAGCCAGGCTTAAAGGGATAGTCCAGAATCAGTACCACTCTCTGGATGTCTGGGATCACACCATGGCTGTCTTTCGGAATACCCCTATAGATCTTTTCCTAAGAATCGCTGCCCTCTTTCATGATATCGGGAAATGGGAGGTTGCCAGCAGGGAGTGCCATCTTGGTGGTAGATTAGAACTGGATAGCAATAAATACTTGATCGGAAATTTTCAGATCATAGGAACCAGAGGACCAAGAGAACTTGAATATAAATTAAAGCCTTATGTTGGTAAAGACATAAAAATTCTTGGAGCGAGACTTGACCAATTCCCTGATGTCGTCCAGTTAAAAAGGGTTCTTATTGGAGAACAGATTATTCGAGGGATTACCGTTGTCGAAAATGGAAAGAGGCACTTCTTGAATCATGAAAAGGCTAGCGCCAGAATGCTGGAAGATATTCTAAAAAGGTATACGTTTGCCATGTTCTTCGATGGGGGAGGACAGAGACGCGAAAAAGACCTGCTGAAACTGGTTGAGAATCATATGCGGGCTACACTGGTCTTTATGTCTGAATTCCGTGGAGAGCCATCCAGGAGATCTTTTCGGGACAGGGCAGCCGAATTGGTTTGGGATCTGTGCTGGGATGGCAGGGATTATGAACTTCAGAATATCCATGACTTTGTTGTTCTCTGGAAAGCTGATTTTGAAGCAGGTAAAGTTCATACAGATGAACAGAACCAGCTTTTTGAGAAGATACTCAAAGAACTGATTAGTATTGCCTTATGGCAAAAAGAGAATCTACCCAACATAGAGTGGAAGCCTTTTATGGAATTCATCTCCTCTCACAACCTGACAGGCCCCAGTTTAGGAAGATTTAAAGAATTTATCAGAGCTAAGGCCATGAAAGAGATGGTTGCGGTATTGGAGCCGATATTTATGCAAAAGGCTTATGCTGAATACAGAAAAGAAAAGCATTAACATTAAATATTAAGCTACAGTGAAACTTAGGGTATATGGTATCAATCAACTAAAGGTAGCAAAAGTTATATAACTCAACTTTCCCATCTTATTTTGAGACCCAACTCAAGGTGACGACTCTTGAATT
>CAYZDF010000027.1:0-36793 GCA_964477085.1 uncultured Gracilibacteraceae bacterium
CCACAGGTTTATTTTACCCTAACTTACCTGTGTCCGACAAACCGAATATGGGTCAGTTCATATTAAAACTGTTGAATAAAGGTTAATACATAACATCAAAATCAAAATGTAGTTAGTTAAGAAAAATGGTCATAAAAAAATGCTACTTTAATTTCAGCAGCAAAAATGGAATATATAAGCAGTGAAGAAAGAGCATGAAGATTTCTAAAGTATTGTGTATCAATGTAGTTCAAGATATGAATTCGCTGCTAGAAAACCTCAGCGAATATTTTTTGGATAAATAGTGCATTAAGATAAGTTGATATCTTGTTAAATGTATCAGGATTAACCAGTTGCCTTTCCATATTGGTATACTCAGTCCAAGCCATGGCACACCAAGAGATCGCTCGCAGGTAATTAAAGAATTTAAACATCTCGATCCTTTCCCTAAGGGTCGTTTTATAAGAACAATCAGGGATGTTTTTATCATACTGACTGATAAAAGCTTCCTCTTCATCCGGACTGAGCAAATAATTCCTCTTCCACATGGTTGTTGTCGCAATCAGGAACATACTTAGATCCTGAGCAGGTTCTCCTAAGATAGGCTTTTCCCAATCGATTAAATGACAGCTTTGTTTTTCTTGATTGACAATAAAATTATGGGAGTTTACCTCCGTATTTATCACAGTTAACCAAGGCTCTTGTATTAAATATTTTTCTTCTTTGACCTTATGCTCTGCTTGTAATAACACTTTTTCTAATTGCAGTTGAATTTGATAATCTCCCTTTGGGCATTGGAAGTACTTTTGTAATAAGCTAGATGCTTCATTGAAAATTGAGCTAAAAGGGGCCGATCCTGTCACCAGGAAATCAGCACTTTTTTCAGCTAGCTGCAGACCGTGTATCTTGGCGAATGTTCCGGCTGCCTTAACTAGATCATAGCGATAATCGAGAGGCTCACCGGGCAGATATTCCATAATCAATAAACCAAATGGAATATGATTCATACTATCATCAAGGAAATAGGGTTTGGGTGTTACCCCTGACTGATCGAGTAATTGCAAGGCTTTAAACTCATAAGCGATTTGGTTATCTAAATGCATTTGACTTGCGGTATTAACTCGTAATACCAATTTGCCTCTGGATGTATGCAGTAAATAATTTAAGTTATATTCTCCTTGAGCTAAGAATTCTACTTTTACAGTATCTTGGAAAGACAAATCCGATTTAAAATCATTGCGGTTGACATAATCGAAAACGTTATGAAAAAGATGCTCTCTTAACATTACATCACACCTTTATTACTCTACATTAGGACAGTTGACCCATTCCCTTAGTTGAATTCCTAAATATTTTCAGAGTTGAAATAAGCCTGCGACCAGTCAATATCAAGACCGACTTCGCCACCTGCTGAATACTCAAAGAAGTTTTCTCCGCTTACCATCAAGGTTAATGAACCAACTGCAACCTTTAGAATACTTTGTCCACCGATGAATTTCTTTTCCGTAACAATTCCGGTTAATCTTTCAGAGCTTGGTCTCACTGCCTTGATATGTTCTGTTCTTACACAGGCTTCTACTCGGCCACCCCTTTTAAGAGCAGGTACAGTAAAAGTAAGATCTTCCGTTTGAAAGACACCATCCTGAACAATGCCTGTAATGAAATTACAGGGTCCAAACAGGTTGGCCACTTCTCTGCAATTTGGCCTGTTATATATATTAACTGGCTTATCTACCTGGAGAAGCTTTCCATAATACATCACAGCAATCCTGTCAGCCATCATCATAGCTTCATCTCTATCATGAGTGACCAAGATCGTTGTCATCTCCAATTCATGATGTAACCTCCGAATAAGATCACGCAAATCATCTCTGAGTATAGGATCGAGGTTAGAAAGAGGCTCGTCAAGGAGCAAGACTTTGGGCTCTACTGCCAAAGCCCTAGCTAAAGCAACCCGCTGCTGCTGTCCGCCGGATAACTGGGAGGGATATTTATTTTCAGCATTGGTTAATTGCATCAATGACATTGTTTCGCGTACTTTTTCTATTCTTTTCTGCTTGGGTAATCCCATCATTTTTAGACCGAAAGCAATATTATCGCCTACTGTAAGATGAGGGAAGAGTAGATTCTCTTGAAATACCATGACAACATCTCTTTTTTCAGCAGGTAGATGGGTGACATCCCTGTTATCAATCCAGATACTCCCTTTCCCAGGCTGGATAAGCCCGGAAATCAACCGGAGTATAGTGGTTTTACCACAACCAGAATGCCCTACTAAAGCTAGCAGTTCACCTGAATAAATACCCAGGGATAAGTTATCTACTACTGTTTGATCATTGTATTTTTTTGTTACATCTTGAAGTAAAACTTTTTGCATTTCATTCCCCAACTTATAAATAGTAAATGTCTTCTTTATATTTTTGTTCGGAAATAGTTCTTTCAATAAAGACCATTAGCAGCAGCGATATCATGATAAACACCAGACTCATTCCTGAGGCGATTACCCTGTCACCAGAATTCACAAACGGAAAAATCAGCAGCGGCAGTGTAATAATGTTTCCACCGCCGATTAAATAAATGAGAAAATACTGGCTGAAAGATACATTGAACATAAGGACACTTGCCGAAGCGATACCCTGAAAAAGAAATGGAAGTGTGGCATAGACAAACACCTGAAGCTTGTTGGCCTTAAGAACTTTTGCCTGCTCATTCCATTTCGTTCCGACGGCTTTATAAATACTGGCAAAGATCCGTATCCCATAGGGTAGCACGATCGGAAGCTGAACAAGGACGACGCCTAAAACAGTATCAGCTAAACTATACTTGATGAAAAGTGTGTGAATTCCCATGCCAACTGTGATCGTCGGAATAATAATTGGAGCCATAACTATTACTTCGACAATAGCTTTTCCACGAAAATGGTATAGCCCCAACGCTTTGCCTGCGGGAATAGAGATAAGCAAAGCTGTTATCGTAACCATTGAGGAGATTATCACACTGACCGCTAAACTGGATAGCATTCGGCTGTAGGGAGAAAACAAGTAAGCCCACCCTCTTAGCCCTAGAGCACCTGGCAGAAGCGCATCTGAAGCCCAGCCATGGCTAAATGACCAGAGAATTAAGACGAAAAATGGAAACGTAAATACTCCCAGAACAACTATGAAGCTCCATTTTATCAAGGCTCTCTTCCCCACGTTTTTAACCCCATTTTTTTAAATACTTTTTAGCAGACAGGTAATAGATAAAGACAAGAACGCTGCAGATCACTGATATAACGATATTGATGACCATAGCTAGCGGCCTGTTATCAAGTTCTGGGGAGATATAATTGAGATAAGCCCAAACGGGCATCGTTTTTGGATAGGTGGCACCTAATAGATAAGGGATCTCAAATGCCCCGAATGAATAAGCAAATACAATAGCTGATGCAGAAATAATACTGGGCATACTCAACGGTAAAATAACGTAGATAAATAGTTGACGGGGTGAAGCCTTAAGTGTTTCTGCCACCTCACCTAATTTGGAACGAATATTTTTCATAACCGTATAGACCATGAATGTAATGAAGGGTATCTCTTTCCAGCAATAGATAATGATAATACCGATCGCGTTTCTTGAATAGAAAAGAGCTGGGAAATCTGCTGTATTCGAAATAATACCCACTTTCAGACATAACCGGGATACAATTCCCCCCTGAGCAAGAATAAAAACGATCATGAGAGCAGCTACTAAATGGGGGACGGCAATGGGAAATTTATAGAAGAGTGACACCGCGCTGCTTTTAACTTGGGTCTTAACCAGGAAGTAGGCAAGACAAGTCCCTAAAACAGTTGAAATTACTGTAGACACTAACGCAATATAGAAAGTTAGTTCCAGGGACTGAAGAAATTCTGGCTTTCGAAAAATATGCATGTAGTATTTTAATGTAAATTCTTTAAGACCGATTACCGGGAAATAACCGAAACTTTGTACCAATGCTAATACGAAACCGCTCAAGAAAAAGATAACTATGACTGTCAGAGCGGGTGTAAGGAGAATATAGGGTCTTAAAGACTCCTTTAGTTTTAATCTTGAATAATTTTTTCTTTCCATAATGCCTCTATAATCGGAATATAAGTTGCTGCAATTTCCGGAAGGCGATGGCTTTGCAATTCCTCAGAAGATAAAGTAGCTATTCCAGCGTTGATACTATTTAATTCCTGCAATTTCTCTGGTTGAAGTTTGTTAGTGTCTAATGCAGTTAAATCTCCCCAATTAGCCGGTGTATATTTACTGATTTGCGCCTCAGGACTTAAGAGGAAATTAGCCACAGCAAGTGCTCCGTCCTTATTTGGGGCATTGAAGGGAACGGCCAGAAAATGTGTATTGCCAATTGTTCCATTATCCCAAACATAGGTACGGACCGTGTCAGGTAGTAATTTTTGTTCAATCATACCAGAGATTAATGCCGGATTATACGACATAGTCAAGTCAATTTCACCATCGGCAAAAAGCTGATGCAAGGCACCTATTGAAGAAGGGTAAGTCTTTCCTTCCCGCCATAAATCCTTTTTAATATCTTTCATATAATCCCACAGTGGCTGTAACTGCTGATCGAGATCGTTTTTATTAACCTCTTCAGTATAGGGAAATGCTTCATAACCACCACAAAGTTCATACATCAGGTGTCTTACAAAAACACTTCCTGTAAAATCAGGCACCTCCGGATAAGTAAATCTCCCTGGATGTTCTTTAACCCACTGCTGTAATTCCAAACTAGATTTAGGAGGATTTTTAATTTTAGCTGTATCATAAGCAAAGACAAATTGGGCTTTACCGTAAGGTACTTCATAACCCTCTACTGGAAAACCAAAATCATAAGCTACATCAGGAGCAGTATCATCAACATATTTTTGGTAATTGGGTATTTTGTCAGCAAATGGTCCCCAGAGAAGATCAGCTTGGCGTGCAGTCCTGAAGTTTTCTCCGTTGATCCATAACAAATCGATACTTCCTTCTTGTTTACCGGCTTGTTTTTCTCCCAGCAGTTTATTGAGATACTCATCAGGTCCCATGGGTACACGATTCAATTTAATCCCATATTCTTTGTTCAAGGTACTCGCTACAAAGGTATCTACCCAGGAGTTAATTCGCTCATCGCCGCCCCACATATAAAAATTGACCGTTGTTCCCTTTGCTGACTCCTCAATTGCATCCCATTTTTTCTCTAAGGGATTTTGTTGCTTCACCGCTGGTGTTTTTGTTAAACATCCTGAAATCAATAAACATACGATTAACGCTATTACTGTCAGTATCTTTTTCATCTGTTAGGCCTCCTTTTTGTTGTTAAAGTTTTTAGGGCAATTCTTTTGAATCAATTTTTTCCACGCTTTGTGCGCCCAGTGAGGGTCAGCCAGAAGAGCTCTGCCGATACCTACCAAGTCTGTCTTATGTGAGGAAACAAGCTCTTCAGCCATGACTGGACTAGTTATTCCTCCTGTAACCATAATTGGGATATCTGTTACTGGTTTTAAGGCCTCAGCTAAATAATTAAAAAAACCCCTGGGGCCTGTTTTAAGATATCCGCAAATGCCGCCGGATAAATCCAGGCAGTCAACCCCTGCTTCAACCAATAATGGTATTGCTTTTTTACTTTCTTCAACTGAATTACCGTTAGGCAGGCGATCATCAGCTCCCAAGCGAAAAAATATTGGGGTTTCAGCTCCAACTGCCTCCCTGACCGCTTTAATAATCTCCAGTGAGAAGCGAAGGCGGGATTGAAGATTACCCCCATATTCATCCGTGCGATGATTGGTCAGCGGAGAGTAAAACTGGTTTACTAAATACCCGTGTGCTCCGTGGATTTCGATGAGGTCAAACCCGGCTTTTTTCGCCCGTATAGCAGCATCTCTAAATTCTAATATTACTTGTTTAATCTCTTCTTTACTCAGTCTATAAGGACAAGCAGGATCTGCAACTAAATGATTGCCAAAGCGCTTGAGATATGGGCAGTAAATACCTGACGGAGCTACTGGCGATAATAGTGCCCTTGCCCCGGCATGACTGATTTGAATTCCAATAGGGATACCTTGCCGGTGTATTTCATCAACCAATACCTTAAGTCCCGGAATAAGAGAATTATCATAAATCCCCAGTTGTCGGGGATGAGCTTTTCCCATAGGGCTTATATAGGAATGCTCAACCACGATTAACCCTACTCCTGCCCGGACGCATCCATCGAATGCTGAATTAATCCTCACCGGAGTAGATCCAGCACGCTGAAAATAGTGTTCAATCAAACGACTTGTAACTTCTCCCCGCTCTGTAGCAATATCCAAAGCCATGGGAGGCATAACGATACGATTCTTAATGATTAAATTTTTAATAAACAGAGGAGAAAATAAGCTGCTCATCGTATACCTCCTTCGGATAAATCTGCCATAAATCTGCCTTACGTTCTTCCTTGGCAATCATCATGCTTTTCAAGATACTTATAATACAAGTTTCATACCATCATAAGCGACTAAGACATCAGGATATGCTTTAATTCTTTTCTCTAACTCAGCCACCGTAATCGGTACACTATAGTGCATCGCTAAATGAGTCAGTATGGTATTCTTGGCCTGAATGTGTTTCCCAAGTATAATGGCTTCCTCAATTGACATATGGCTGTCCGGAAACCAGTTTTCCCCATGAAAAGTTGCATCACATACGAAAAAATCAACATTATGAATTTTTCCAGCCGTTTCGTCCGCTAAAACCGAAGTATCTGTAAAATAGGCTAATTTTTTATGAGACTTCAAAAGGATTCCAGCGGTCTGAATACTGTGGTTAGCAGGAAGAGGAGTTATTTCTAAGTCCTTAAATTGATAAGTGTGTCCAAATTCCCAGCATACAATGTCAAAGATATCATGGAGAAAGGGATAGGCTGATTGGAATTCTCTCAGTGCTTCAGGAGGCAAAAATAGCTGCAAGGGTTTGTGCCTGCACAACTTAACGTAAAATTCTAAATCCCCCAATCCTCCAAAGTGATCATAATGCCAATGAGTGATAAAGATATAGTCAAGTGAACAGACTTTTTCTTTAATCAACTGTGTCCTTAGATCTGGAGATGCATCGATTAGAATCTTTTCTTTACCGGTATTAACTAGAGCTCCGCTGCGCGTACGGGCTAGATGTGGCATATCATGCGCTTCCAAGCATGCCGCACATTGACAAAAATAAGAAGGAACTCCGGGACCTGCTCCTGTACCCAGCAAGATAAACTCTACTGTCATTTTCACCCCTCCTGGTTCTGTATGATCGTGAAGAAATAGTAATCGTTTTCAAACTTTGTCTCTAGTACCTTGCAGTATTACAAAAAATCTGCCGCCAGGATAAGGGTTAACAGGGTACTAGTACGAGATTTGTATTGCTCTTTGTGGACATTGCCCGACGCATGTGTAACACATACTACATTGCTCAGGTTTAACGGCTTGAGCCACGAATCTGCCATTCTTCTCTATGACTTCCAACACTGCTGAGGGACAGAAAGCGGCACAGATCCCATCTCCCATGCACTGACTTTCATCAATAAATATTTGGATGGTACTATCCTTACCTTGTCTGGACTCAGCTCGTCTCAATCCGATCTTATCCATTACCGGATGAATATAGATTTTTCTTCTCTCTTCCGGAATACTTTTTTGGCCTAGTTTATGGAGAGCTTGTATAATAGGCTCTAGCAAAGGAGCGGGGATAGATAAATATAACTCGAAATCATCAATTTCACTGGAAGCTCTGGCACCATAACAGCCAAAAGATATATTCATCTCACCTGTTTTCATTGGCTGAATAACTAAGTCTGCACAGGTAGAATTAAACCCCGATGTTTTGAAGTTTTGTCTCTCTCCCGTTGCATAAGTATGGGCACAACAGAGCCACATAGCTTGTTCCGGCCATAAAGTCAAAATAATAACATCCGGTTCAAATTGAGCTTTATCCAGTGGCGCAAGCAGGGTTGCCTCATAACTTCCCGCCGAAAATTCGGGACGTGAGCTGATCATCTTTTGGGCGGTCTCCAAGTTAGGCATCTTTTTAAAAAGTAAATAGAGGTCTCCGGATCTTAACTTTGGTGACATTTCGACCAAACCCAGAATGCCTGAACCATCAGGACAGGCGTGGCTTCGAGCAGGCATATATAGACTATTTCCACGTCTGGCAACAATAATGGATTGACAATGCCTCAAAGGTATTGGTGGTTGAATGGTTTGCGCCGGTCGCTCTTCTCCTGGCCGCATCATTCTGACTGCCACCGGATCCCAGCGAAGGGAAAGGGTATCTTTGAGTATTTTATTCATTTCTTGGTAATTCATATTAACTGTCCCCTTGTTTCAAGATTATTCATCAGCCATTATTCGCTGCCAGTATTCTTCTCCTTTAGGACCTGTAAATAATACTTTCGCTTTAGCTTTTAGACCGGAAAAATCTTGTTTTAAGCCTAATAGAAGATTGAGTACATGCTGTACTTGCATTTTTACCGGTATCTTGGAAAAATTTAAAATACATCCTAAACAGTAGGCAGTAAGGATATCTGCCTCGGTATTCTCTGCTTCTTCCAGTCGGGAAAGAACAACATTCTGAGCAAGCTCCGGTTGAAAATGAGTGACTTGACCCCCGCTTCCACAACAAACTGTGTTATCGTGGCTGCGTTTCATTTCCACTATGGTATAACCTTTTTTTAGCAGAGCCTTTCTTGATTGACTTGCAAAGAGGTCATGAAACCTATCTGGACAGGAATCATGAATGGTAACAGAAATTGTTCTATTTTTAACTAAAGGTCTATTGATTAACGGACTATCCTTTAAAGCCTCATATATCGTTACTATTTTTATTCCTACATCTTTCAAGAGCGGGAGTAACTGATAATAGCAATTTGGACACGCTACCACCAGCTCTTTGACCTGGAGTGTGAGCAATTTTCCCAGAACAAATGTGATATAGTCCTGACATCTCGATTGCAACCCTAGTTGGGCAAGGGGCATCCCGCAGCAGTCAGTTATCAGGGAGATCTCTTTATATACATTTTTAAGTTCAAAATGCAAGTTCCTTGTTAATTCCGGAGAATAGGTCAACAGCGTACATCCAGGGAAGAAACATGTAGAACATTGCTGATTGGGATTAAGATCCTGATAGTGAATACCATTGATCTCTCTGAACATACTCATCACGTTGTATTTCCGGTCAGGAAACATATAGCGGTATTCATTGATATCGATCAAACCATTTTTCACTGCATTTTTTCGTGTTTCTGCAAACAAATTTTTTATGCTTAAGGAAGATGGGCAGATAGCCTCACATAGCCCGCAAAGTGAACAAGAATAGGCTTCTTCTATCGTAGGACCTCTTTCAGCAAGACTGGGGATATCTTCACCAATCTGCTGGAGCAGCTGACATTCCGTGATACAGTGATGACAGCTGATACATTCATTAACTAGATTTTCGCACAGTTTTTTCAGATCATTGCTAGCAGACAAGTTATTCTCCTCTTTCCATTGCAAACTAAAAAACCTCCCTAAAGCAGTGCGGACTCCTCAGTGAATTCTCTTTTTTCTTACTGCATACCTCATATACCTTCATAGACTTTTCTTTAATATCTCTTCCTTAATGAGTTAGATAGAATTCCCATACTTTGTCTATATTTATTGATCGTTCTTCTGGAAATCTTGATTCCTTTGTCATTAAGTATTCCCATGATTTCTTGATCACTAAAAGGGCGTATCGGATTCTCATGATTGACAATCTCTTGGATTAAATACTTAATGCTTTTGGAACACACTGTCTCACTATCGGCTGAGTCCAGTCCGGAATTGAAAAAGAATTTTAATGGATACAATCCTCTGGGAGTCTGGACATATTTATTGCAGACGACCCTGCTAACGGTGGACTCGTGAAGATTTACCATCTCCGCTACACGATTCATGGTTAAAGGCTTAAGAAATTCTATTCCTCTTTCAAAAAACTCATATTGAATATCGGTGATGCACTTAACTACTTTGTAAATATTCAGCCTTCTTTGCTCAATGCCCCGAATCAGTCCCAGGGCTGATTCAAATTTCTCGGCTAGGAATTTATAGGCATCATCGGATAGTGCAGATTGGCGATAAAGATTGGCATAAGTGTTGTTAATTTTTAAATATAAAAAGTCCAAGTCGTTCACGATGACTGTATACCCGTCATGGTCTTTTACAATTGAAACATCAGGCCATACCATTGGATTTCTGTCAGATCCAAATTGTAATCCTGGCTTAGGATTAAGCGTTCGAATGATGTCATAAGCTTCCTGTACTTTTTTTACCGAGATGGACAGGTCATTGGCAATTTTACTGAACTTTTTTTCTGCAATTTCCTGAACGTATTCCTCTATAATACACTGCAGCAAAGGTGTATGTTTTTCATAACTTTTTAGTTGAATGAGCAAACACTCCTGCAAGCTGCGGGCACCAATTCCAGCGGGATGAAAGCCTTGAATAATCTCCAAAACGTCGCTTACCCGATGGACATTAATATTAAGAATATTGGCTACATCGACAAGATTTGTACATAAATATCCATTACTATCAATACTTCCAATAAGAAAATTACCAATCAAAATATCTGTTGGGTTATTGACTTCCATATATAATTGACATTCAAGATGTTCATACAGGCTTGGTTTTTCTGAAAGATAATTATCCGTAGGATTGCTTTCATATTGTTCACTTGAGGTATAAGAAGGTGTCTTATCTGACCAATATTCTATAACATCATCAATGCTTATCCTGTTGGAATGAATCTCAGTTGTATCATCACTGGTATTACTTGTTGTTTCGCCTTCCTCTAAAAATGGGTTTTCTTCAATTTTTTGAAGAATATACTCACTTAATTCAACGGCCGACATCTGCAATACTGAAATTGCCTGTCTCAATTCAGTTGTCATAAATAGCTTTTGTTGTTGTACAACGGATATATCTTGTCGTATTTGTCTCATATTCTTTCCACCTTTTGGGGTTTCTCATCCTTATACTGTTTCTCTCACAGGCGGCAAAGCTAATGACTGAAGTCCAATTTCTCTAAAGTATTCCATCGTCCGTTTAGGGACTTTTATGGTTGAATCATTTTGGGCTGAAATCTCCAAGGCGCGTAAAACAGGAATTATGCTGGCAAGATCGACAGGGATATCAACATCTGGAACTGCTTCTACCACAGCAAAAGGAATCTTACTCGTTTCAGCTTTATTAACTAGCATATCTAAAGCAGTAATACCGTCCATGTTATAAAATACTTTGTGAAAGTCAAAGGGAGTAGAAGCGGTTAGTCCAACGATGGAGAATCCCCCCTCCTGACATGCTCCTTCTACTATACAAGCGCCAATCGGAGCATCATTGCTTGTTAATTGAAATGCAGCTGCATTTACACCTGCTTCACTGATACTTAGTTTTTCAATTTTATTTAAAGCATCCTCGATAATATAAGGTTGCAGAGAAGGTAGATCGCCGCCAATGATAAGCACGCTATCCGCTAATCGATCTTCCCTTCCTGCTTTAAGTATAAAATCTGTAGCGAATTGCATGCACTCGTCAAAACTACCACCCTGATCAGGAAAAACTCCTTTTATTCTTTCAGGACATCTGACTTGGGCCAATAGCATGTCCAGATAGGATCTGTTTCCATCATGGTTATAACAAATCCATAGATCTGCCTGCTCGACGGCAAGACAGATATCGATTACATCAAGTAAGCAAGCTTCATAAAAAGCATTGGCCTCTTCGGGTGTCAGAATACCACCTCTGGCTTCGGTCAGACGAGTCTTAACTTCTCCAATTTTAGGGACTTTCGTAAAAAGGATTTGTGCTTTTCTCATGTCATTAACCTCCAAAATAAATCATTGGTACGGGATTGCATTCATCTCTATCAGGGCACTCTATACATTGCTGTCTATATGGTTTCGGGATTTGGTCAAAATCGCAAGAAACAAAACCATTTTTGCCGTAGAATCCTACTGCCTGTCCCCTGGCAAGTGTCGTCATCTGAAAGTTGGCATTACCAGAGCTTGATCCGGGATTCTTGCAGCAATTCCAGGGATTATTCAAAAATTCCTTAAGCAACCGAGTGCCATATCCTTTTCCCTTGTTTGAATTCTTAACTCCCAAAACTTCTAAGAAAAAATGATTATCCTCATATCGAACAATTTTCCCACCAGCAATAACCTTGTTATTTTCTCTAATGATGAGTTGCTCTTCAATCTCGCCAGGTATACCCATACTGTATTCCATCATCATTTCACTTAACTCTTGTTCATCATTATCTTTTGCAAATACTATTTCTACTAAGATAATTACCTCCCATTTCGACAGTTTTTTTCTTTGTTCTTGTTTTTGCATCACATATTACAATATTCTTGTTCTTTTCGATTTCAACTTTTATATAGTGCAAGAATAATGCCAACTAGAAGCTGGCACAAAAATTGCCTAGAACCCAAAAAAACAAGCATTTTTTACTCATTTTAATAAGTCTAGGCATTTGCTATTATGAGAAATTATTCTCATAATGACACAGTATCATAAGAATCTATTCGCTATCTGATTCTGTTTGGGGAGGGGTATTTAGTTTACAGGGAATAACTTTTCCGTCAGGAGAAGGTTTTTTATACTTTCCACATGGATTTGCACATATCATCCCGCTGTATAAACATTGTACTACCGGAGGGGGGACTGGAGGAGGTAATTCTGCCCCACATTTTCTGCACTTTTTCTCATCTGGATTTACGTTATAGGCTTTGCATTGACTACACTGCCTGGGCTTTGGTTTTGGAGGTTTACAAAAACCACAGTAGGGATTACAGGACCAGCACATGGAGTTCCTCCTAGGTTCTTTTTAATACAATATATGCAAGAGTCATGCCACAACGCAGATAATTCTTGCATATTTATTCTAAATCTTTCCTGAATAATATTTGTATTTTCCTTCTTCTTTATTTTTTCTTATTACTATTGCTTTTGTTTTTCCTTCTATCCCTTATCATACAAGAGTCGTTTCCATAAGTTAAAACAAGCGGCCCAAACCTATAATGTTTTGGCCGCCTTTAAGAACAGATTCAAACCAATTGTTTACTCAAGGTTGAGCTCAGAGCATAACAAGTCCAAAAATTCCTCAACATCTTTTTGTTGTGTTCCAGGGTCTGTATAACTCACTATCAGCGTCAGTGTCCCTCTATAGGTAGACGCCCCTAACATAAATCCTGGTGGATATAGAGCTGGGGATACGATATACGCTTCTTGAACATCATTTTTTCCAAAAATGATCGAACTATTGCTAATTACTCCAAAGTTTGAAAGGATTGGGGAAGATTTGCCTTTAGCTAGTACCTGAGCATACCCTCCTTTATAAATCTCATAGGCCTGTGAAAAACTCATTATCCCTAACAGCTCACAAAGAATAGCACTGTTTACCCCTGGATTCGATTCTTTGAGTTTATTCATTTCACCACTTACCCTTAACAGAGTATCCCGGAAGGATTCCCCTATTATCCTGCCAATCCTGATTCTTACTGCTCCGGATAAGTTACAGATTGATTCAGCTTTCTTGTCAGGCAAGTAACGTCTTTGATCCACCGTTACCATGATCTCCATAGGATCACTTTCTACAAGTTGAAGCATCTGAAAAAGGCTGCGATAGTATGCTGTTAAGAGAATATCGTTAATTGATACGTTTTCTTTTTTGGCAAAAGCGCCTAATCTTTCATAACTACCACCATGAATTACCCTGTAGTTGGTTTTAACAATCCTTGGCTCTAGGTTTTGAGAATCCCAAGGGAAAGACCATGTCGGTGGTTGACCGGCTAATTCAGGTCTGAAATGAGCGTGTAAGTTTGATATTTTTAGAATATCAAAAAGTTTGGTTTGATCACGATTTCCGTTAATATTAGGCTCGATATCAACGTCTCCCTTTTCGAGTGAAGTATAAATACCAGCCAAAAGGCGGATATATTCTTTGAGGGCCCCGCCATCGCCGCAGGTATGGTTTAGCTTCAGACATAAGGTGTCTTGACTTGAAGAACGGATTAGTCTTGCTTGAATTTGAGGTCCTTTTGCGGTGTCTAACGATACAGACAAAAAATGTCGTACGCTATCTGAGCACTCTTCAGCCAACTCCAGTGGGCACCAATCTAGGTTATTCAGATTATCAAGCCTTTGCCAGTAAGGTTTATTTTGGTCAACGGTAAATTTGCAGCCTAGAACAGGTTCAATATCCACCGATAATCTCAAGGCTTTTTCTAGCCTTCCTACATCCAGCTGTTGATTAAAAGTGAGTACTGCCTGAACAAGACAATTAGATGCTGCACAATAATTAAACCAGTCTTGACCATTCGTAGAAAACGTTAATGGTATTTGTTTGGAATCGAGAGAAGTATCCATAACATTCCCCTCCTTAAATAGTAGGGCGGGTTCATCCATAGTCCATTACTTTTCTACCATATCAACAAAACAATTTAATTTTTGTTCAATTTCTTTTTCGATTTCCTTTGTATCTCCATATTCTGCTTGATAAAGAAACACTTTACTGTAATAATAATTGATCAGAGCGATATAGGCGTCAGCAAGAAAACCTGGGTCTATTTCTCTAATCAGTTGCTTCTCTTGCATGACTGTAAAAAGTTTTTGGACGGCAATAGTGTTATGCTGTGAATATTCATCATAAAATTTTCGCACCTTCGGATTGCGGTACAATTCAATTACAATAATATGATAGATTTTATCCATAATTGATGGTTTTACGGATTGTACGATTTTCGCAAAACCTCTGGTTAGGAGAATCCTGGGTGAAAGAGAATCAACATACGTTTCAATTTTATCCTCCGCAATCATTTCCTTTTCCACATTAGTTCTAAATAAGATTAGAATATCATCGAGAATAGCCTCTTTACTGGGATAATGATTGTATAATGATGACACCCTGATTCCTGACGCCTGAGCCAATTCTCTTACAGACGTTTCAAAAAAACCTTTCTCCAAAAATAGATTGACTGCCATGTTAAATATTCTTTCTTTAGTGGATAACTCCTGATCAACAGAGGTATTAGACAACTCAATAACCCTCCCTTTGCTAAAAACGAGCGATCGATCGTTCACCATAATAATAAGCGAACTATCGCTCGTATGTCAATAATTCACCTATACTAATTTTATTTATCAAAAATAAACTATAAAACCATTAAGCAGGTAATAAAAAAGGTAATACTAAGTAACTCAACTTTCCCATCTTATTTGAGACCTAACTCTTAGTGACGACTTACGGCAACCCCTGACTAGTCTTCGTAATGAATAGCCAGCGCCAAGCGGAGCACGGATTGCGAAGCGCGACTGTTTGCGCCATGGAGGGCGCAATCAGTCGAAAGCGGCTATCATTACGAAGACTGACCCAAGCAAAGTCAAGTATCTATAAGATATTTAAAGATATAAGTTTTCCAAGTGGGAAAGTTGAGTTACTTAAAGTAACAGACTACCCGGTTTTTCCCTATATCCGATAACATTTCTAACTGCTGATATGGTCCCTGATTAATATCATAGACACGGATAACATCTTTAAGGGATGCTTCTGACGGCAATAATTCGGCCATTCGGTTCTGAAGGTCACTCAATAGCTCTGTTTGGAACAGACTTCTTTTACCTTCCGGGAAAAGGGCGATATAGAAAATATCACTTTCGATAAGATCCTGGAAGAAGTGGGTGCCAAAAGAGATTTCCGGAGTATACCCTTCTTTCATATAAGCAACTTCACCTAAAACCATAATATTGTTAATTTCCGAGAACTTCACTGGTACTCCCAGCGAAGGGGTACCGGTTCCCCAGCGCCCTGGGCCTAGCAGTAATACAGATACTTTCTGTTTTTCTGCAAGGTTATTGAGCTTGCCAATCGTTCTGGCAACCCTGTATTTATCCAAGTCACTCAAGCGGGAATAAGACTCCGGATCAACATAGATGATTCGTTCAATATGGTATTGAATGTTACCACCCATAAATGATTTTTTGGTCTCAAAGAATATCTTTTTATAATCAATATGCCTCGGGAATTCCACTTTGGTTTTTAAGCCTTTTGCCTGTAACGGCCTGCATTGCAAAAGATTAATATGGTAATTATTCTCGTCCTTAAAGTTGACTGTGAACTCGATATCGACTGGATATTCATAAATCTTTTCAAGTGTTTTTAACATCTTTTGGGACGTTTGAGTTAATGTTGATTTGGCCATAAGGTGATCAAAGTTGATAACCCAGGATTCGCCTTGCCTTATATCCATCTCTTTCATTCTTGTTTCAGCTTGATGATCACGATGAGCAAAGTACTTAAGTTTTTCATCTCTACCCTCGCTGATAAGCTTTTTGAAAGAGACACTCTTGGCCCTATTATCGGTAATATCCAGAACATCCACCTTTCGTTGAGAAAACTGCTTGTGATCATCGATACCGGTATAAGGCATACATAAAGGTTCGTCAAGAGCAACGATCCGGGCATAATCTCCAGCTGTTCTATTAACCGCTCTCGTTCCTAACCCGACCACCACCCTGAGCATTCCGGCTTCAGGATGCATTTTTTTGTCCCATACATAAATATTGTGAGAATAACCAACACCTGCAATATCCGGAAAGAAATATTGTTGCCGGTAAGAACCCGATACCCTTTGCACCAGAAGTGCCATTTGTTCATCTTGGTCCGCTATGCCACGTTTGATCCTGTATTGCAAGGCATCAATATCCATAGTACTGGCAAAAACCTTTTTGACAGCCTTTTCAAACTCCAGGTAACGATGTTCAAGCGTTCCCTGATTGGTACAAAAAACGCTTTCATACTTTCCGGCAAAAGAATTCCCGAACCCGTCTTCCAGTAAACTGCTGGACCTCACAATAATTGGAGATTGACCAAAATATTCTAAAATCCTCAAGAAGTGATTTCGGGTATTTTCCGGGAAAACACCATTAAGGATCTTTTCCTTAAGCTCATTGGCTAAGGAGAAATAATTCTCCGGTTTCCTCTGTTCCATCCGAAGAGTCCAGAGCCTATTTTTAACAATATAGGTATAGAAGACATCGGAACCAACGTAGAAGGAATCATGCGGTTCCAAAATCTGCTTATAATCGACCTCAGTATCCTGTAACAGGATTTTTCGGGCGAGCAACATCCCTACAGCCTTACCGCCTATAAACCCAGAACCTATCAGTCGGGATTTAATATGCAGAAGATCTTCCAGAGAAAATACTGATGTCAATAGTTTGAGGAATCTTTCATCTCGGCTTAAGACGGTTCTGGATAGTTTCTCAATTAAAGCCTTTTCTTCAGATTTAGGAAACTGACCAAATTTCGTTTTTTCATAAATATCTGAGGCTTTAAGAAACATCCTTTCCCAATAATCCAAATAGCGATTTGATCCATCAAATACGTTAATTGACATATCGGAAAAAAGTTTAGAGGCATCACTGCTGCTGGTTAGTGGAATAAAGCTGTCCTCTTGCTTAAAATGAGGAAGATACATGGTCGGGCTGTACCTGCCTTCAACTTTCAAGGGATGAACATAAAGCTGACCTTTTACCTTGTAAATATTGATCAATACCTGTGTGGTATCACGGATAGAAGAAATAGTTTCAAACGAATTCATGTTTTTATAGATGGCAAAAAAAGCCACCGTGTTTAATTCATACAGATACGGGCATGTGATTTGAAAAAAGTTACCAACCATGAGGTCAGTTGCCCATGTATAAAGAAGATCAGACAAACAATCGAACACGTAAAAAGCCTCTTCGCCTTCCTGCGAGATAATCTGATGGACTTGGGTGGAAAACGATTCAAAACCATTCTCAGCATCAATATTATACACTTTGATGTCCTCGTTATCCTTGATAATAGGAGCATGCAAAGCAAACCTCATGTAAATGACTTTTCTGCGAGTTTTAAGGCTGGCCTTCACATAGGGAATGACAAAGCTCTCATAATCAGTAATACTATCAACCTGTAGTACAACATTATCTCCGATCCGAAGAGAATCGATCACTTCATCAAGACCTGGAAGTCCCGTACTGACGATACTCCGATTTTCCATAAAACTTCATCCTATCTTTCTTGGAATAGATAATTTGAATACCCCTTTTTAAAGAGTAAGGCTACCAACGCACCGAGGGAGACAGTATCCTTATTCTATTTCCTAGTATCAGCCTATCAATAAGACAAAAACACTGTCAACAAGTCATAAGCATGTATTACGTATTCATTTATAATATTTACTTCATAAATTATACAAAATACTGATTTAAAGAAATCCGATGTAGCTTGGGTACATCGGATTCTAACGGTTATAGTGTAAACAAAAAATATGGTATTTATTAATATAAAATCGAATATTTAGACTTTTCAATGTATAACAACGAGTGCTACTATTCTTAACCTCAAATAGTCTTTACCCCATTTTACCAAGCAGTATAGAGATTGCCATAGGGGCGTTTATTATACGGAATTAACTTATTGAAAGATTTAGACAGGATTTCTTCAGCATTACCGCCAAAGTAGGCAACATATCGTTGAACATACTTACGGATCTGCGCTTGATCTTCTTCTGTCATCTCGACGATCTTGACTTCTTTCCCCAATTTATCCTGGGGAACTTCACCGCGGATATACATGACCCCGCCATGCATACCTGTTCCACAGTAATCACCGACGATTTCTTCCCCTTCTTTAAGATTAAGACCGAGCAACATGAGAATACCGCCTGCCATATATTCACCGAAAAAGTCCCCGGCAGTTCCCCCAATAATAATAGCCGGAACCTTGTCCATGTATTCTTTCATATGAATACCCACACGGTACCCAACATAATCACGCACATAAATCTCGCCGCCTCGCATGGCATAGCCCGTGGTATCTCCGGTATGCCCATGTATGATCACTTTCCCGTCATTCATGGTATTACCGGTTCCATCCTGGCTGTTGCCTTTAACGATGATTTCTAAACCATTCATAAAGGCTGCCATATCGTTTCCGGGAGTGCCTTCCAGCGTGAGGCGCTGACTTCCTGTAACACCATCACCAATGTAACGTTGCCCGTTGACGTTCTTAACTGTTATTTGATCTATTCCTTGATCCAGGTGACTTCTTAGTTCTTGATTCAATTCTTTATAGTAAACACCTTTGGCATCAATTACAAGTGTCATCACTCAGTCACCCCCCGCAGCTGCGCTAGTCTATAGTCTTTAGGAAGATAAGCATAACCAAAATCTTTAAGCAAAAGTTTATCCTGGAAAGCCTCAACATCGATTTCTTTCTCCATCAGGCCGGTAAGAATGCCTGCTCTATCCACATCATTCAAGGCAATGAAACCAACCAATTTATCATCACGTAGGACGATTTTCCGATAACTCTTTTTGGTGGGATCAGACTGGATCAGTTCGGTAAACTCAGAGCTATCCGGTTTAATGATACCTGCCGTGATCATCGGGAGCCCGAAGAATCCAATGGCGTTCATGGCAAAGCCACCCTGATAATGTTCTTCTTGGCCTGCCATATTCATGCCGGCAGTATAGCCTTGTTTATAGGCGTTGGGTAATATCGGAAGCACCCGGTTCTGCTTGTATAACGTATCGAACCCTTCAGAAACGTCGCCCGCAGCATAGATAGCCGGATCACTTGTTTTCATGGATTCATCCACTATAATCCCTCTGTTGACATCCAACCCAGCCTGGACAGCAAGATCCTTATTGGGCGAAACTCCTATAGCGATGATCAGAGCATCACAATCCAATTCTGTTCCGTCCTGAAGAATAACACTGGAAACTTTGCCGTTTCCTTTAATTTCTTTGACCGTATTATTCAGGTAGAAGCTTATCTCTTTGTCTTCTAAAGCCTCCTGTACCATACCTGCTGCCTGATCATCAAGGATGGCACTTAATACCCTGTCTGCTAATTCCACTACTTTAACTTGAGCCTTCATCCCAACCAAGCCTTCCGCCGCTTTCAGGCCTATGAGTCCTGCCCCGATTATTACGACTTTGCTCTCCTGGCTGAGATAGGACTCAATTCCCTTGACATCATCCCATTTGAGGAAAGAGAATACCCCCCGGAGATCTAAACCTGGCATCTGAGGAATAATGGGTTTGCCTCCGGTAGCCAGCATCAGTTTCTCATATTCTATTTTTTCCCCAGAATCAAGAACAACGGCCTTTTCACCGGGCACCATAGCCACCACTCTTGTACTCAGACGAACATTAACCTGCATCTTTTCATAAAAATTGGCTTCCCTATAATACATTTTTTCGGGTTTAACTTTACCTGCCAGATAATAAGAGATTAAAGGTCTGGAATAGGTATGATAGGGTTCGTCGGATATCAGCATGATTGAGCCTTCAGGATCAACCTTCCTGATACCTTCAACGGTACCAATCCCTGCAGCTGAATTACCTACAATAACATACTTCACCTTTATTTCCCTCCTTCCGGCATCTCAGCAAAAATCAGTGCATCATTCGGGCATTTCTGGACACAGATTGGGGTACTCCCAGTGTTGCTGCACAGATCGCATTTGGAAGCAACCTTATGACCGGCCTCATCTCTCTTGATAGCACCATAGGGACATACCAGAATACAAGTCCAACAACCGACACAACGACTCTCATCGTTGATAACAATGCCGGTTTCAGGATCTTTGGTCATCGCCCCTGTAATACAAGCTTTGGTACAATTAGCTTCTTCACAGTGTCTGCACTGCAGGGCAAAAGAGAGCGGTTGATTGACTTCCACCAGGATCCTGGCAACAGGCTTATTTTCTTGTTTAAGAAAAGCCTTTAAGACACTATTGGGATATTCAGAATGTGCTGTGGCACAATAGACTTCACATAATTTGCAGCCTGCGCATACTTCTTCGCGGGCATAGACTCTTTTCATTTGTTAATCCCCTCTTTCCTCTTGATGTTGATCAGAAGGGTTTATTCCCCTGCTGGTAATACACCGAGAATCTTATATTCGGTTTCGTTAAGTCCTACACCGCGAAGCATCAGCCGGTTACCTCTGAGACTTTCTAAAGCATTGATACCCATGCCACCCAGAAGCTCTTTAATTTCATGCGACCAGGCACGGATCAGGTTGGTTAAACGCTCTGCTCCGATCTCAGGATTGAGACGTTTGACTAATTGAGGATCCTGGGTACAGATACCCCAGTTGCATTTACCGGTATAGCAAGTCTGACACATATGACAGCCCAGTGCGATCAGTGCCGCTGTTCCAATGTAACAAGCATCAGCCCCTAAGGCTATGGCTTTAACAACATCGGTACTGTTACGAATACCGCCGGCAATCACGAGGGAAGCATGATTGCGGATACCTTCGGCACGCAGACGGGAATCAACAGCTGCTAATGCTAATTCTGCAGGAATACCTACACTATCCCTGGTTCTGAGCGGAGCAGCACCGGTTCCACCACGGACACCGTCGATTACCACGATATCGGCGCCAGCTCTGACGATTCCTGAAGCTATGGCAGCAGCATTATGAACGGCAGAAATCTTGACACTAACGGGTTTGGTGTAACGCGTGGCTTCTTTCAAGGCAAAAATTAGTTGGCGAAGGTCTTCAATCGAATAGATATCATGATGTGGTGCAGGAGAAATCGCATCCGAACCAATGGGAATCATCCTGGTCTTGGATACTTCTTCCCCAACTTTTTCACCCGGAAGGTGTCCACCGATACCCGGTTTCGCTCCCTGACCAATTTTAATCTCAATGGCCTGACCAGCATTCAGATATTCCGGGTGTACACCAAAACGTCCTGAGGCTACCTGAACGATGCAGTTGGATCCGTATTGATAGCAGTCTTTATGCAGGCCGCCTTCCCCGGTGTTCCACATAATACCACAGTCAGTAGCAGCTTTGGCCAGGGACTTAACTGTATTCAAACTAATTGCCCCAAAGGAAAGTGCTCCGAACATTATGGGAGCTTCAATTTTTAATTGTGGGGGAAGTTTTTCAACCAGTATTCCATTCTCAATTCTGACACTGTCAGGCTTGCGTCCCAAGAAAGTCCTGATCTCCATGGGTTCACGCAGCGGATCGATTGAAGGATTGGTGACCTGACTGGCGTTAAGGAATAGTTTATCCCAATAGATCGGAATCTGACGGTCGGTTCCCATACCAGTCAGAAGAACGCCTCCGCCTTCAGCCTGTCTGTTAATGCCACGGATGGTATGGGCACTCCAATAATGATTTTCTTTGTATTCCAGTGGGTATTTCCGTATAGTCAAAGCATGGGTTGGACAATAGACAACACAGCGATGGCAATTGACACACTTGCTTTCATCTGCGATCACACGATTGTCATCTTCATCCCAGACGTGAACGTCGTTGGCACACTGATTGACACATACTTTACATTTGATGCACCTGTTCGGGTCACGATCTACCAGAAAATCAGGTAGCTTCATACTAATAGGCATTTAATTCTCCCCCTTTTCCAGTAATCCGATGACCGGTTCTCCGCCACGAGGTGTCCAGACATGGTCAGGATCGGGGCAGATTTCTCTTATGGCAGATTCCTCAGAAGACACATACAGATTATCTCCTTTGGTAGCAGCCACGAGTGGTCTTAGCTTTATTCGGTCGTTTAAGGCAACAATCCCTTTACTTGACCCCAGAATGATAGAGAAAGGACCGTTTAGCAAAAGACTTCCATAAATCGAACGCAGTGTACGGTACAATTCTTGTTTCTCAGTATCCATCCGGTCAATTTTCTTCCAGAAAGGAGGGGCCAGCACCGCACAGGCTGTTTCAACATCCAGCCCGTGTCTGCGCATCAGAAGGTCGAAAGCATAGGTGATCGCTTCCGTATCTGTTTGCAAAGCAAGTTGATAACCAAACATCTCCAGGTAACGCTTATTGGCACCATAAGATGAAATCTCGCCGTTATGAACGATTGACCAGTCCAATAGAGTAAAAGGATGTGCACCTCCCCACCAGCCCGGTGTATTTGTTGGAAAACGACCATGGGATGTCCAGATGTATCCCTTATATTCATCCAAACGGAAAAACTCGCCGATTTCTTCCGGATAACCTACCCCTTTAAAAGCACCCATGTTTTTACCGCTGGAAGCAACAAACGCACCATCAAACTTGGAGTTAATCATCATTACGGTATTCATTACAAACTCGTCAACGGTACTTTCTTCTTCGATGAATTCACTCTTGGGTTTCACAAAGTAACGCCACACAATCGGTGGATTTTTCACTGAGGAAACTTTCTTAGTTGGAATGACGTGACTCTCAGCAATATTAAAACGACTGCTTAAGAATTCTTCCGTGAGTTCTTTAATCCCCATATCATCGTAATACATATGGAATGCATAATGGTCTGCATAATCGGGATAGATTCCATATGCAGCAAAACCTCCGCCTAATCCGTTAGACCGATCACGCATCAACGCGATGGATTTCATAACGTCTTCACCCGAAAATCTGACGCCACGCTTGTTCATAATCCCACTAATAGCGCAACCAGACGGAATCCGAACTTCTCCTTCTCTTAACAATCTACTCTCCTCCTGTTTCTGGCCTATCTGTATAATGATAGCTTCATAGATTTTTATATTATATTGGCATTTTAACATAATTATTTAATTTTATGTTAATTATTTGCGTAATTATATTGTATTCATTTTAAATTTGTCCGAATATTCCTACATTATTAACATTAATTTTAAATAATCAAATCCAATATTTAAAGTACATTATTTTGGATATTGCATTTGTTATAAAGAATACAGTATATTGTTCGTTTCCCTGTTTTCACAAGACAAATAATAATGTAGAATACTAATCATGAATTTAAATTTATTTTCTGGGGGGTAACAAAAAGATGTCCTACATCCAACAAGTAATGGATCAAACCATTAAGAGAAATCCATTCGAAACAGAGTTTCATCAGGCCGTGAAAGAAGTTCTTGAATCTCTCGAGCCGGTTATCCAGCAAAGACCACAATATGTTAAAGCTGGGATCCTCGATAGAATCGTAGAGCCAGAACGTGTGATTATGTTCCGCGTTCCTTGGGTAGATGACAAAGGCAACGTACAGGTTAACCGCGGTTTCCGTGTGCAATTCAACAGTGCTATTGGCCCTTATAAAGGTGGACTCCGTTTCCATCCATCCGTTTATCTTGGCATAATTAAATTTTTAGGTTTTGAGCAAATCTTTAAAAACTCCCTGACCGGCCTCCCAATCGGTGGTGGTAAAGGTGGCAGTGACTTCGATCCTAAAGGCAAATCCGATAATGAAGTAATGAGATTCTGCCAAAGCTTCATGACCGAACTTTCCCGTCATATCGGTGCAGATACTGATGTCCCTGCCGGCGATATCGGTGTTGGTGGCAGAGAGATCGGCTATATGTTTGGTCAATATAAAAAAGTAAGAAACCTCTATGAAGGCGTTCTTACCGGCAAAGGACTTACTTATGGTGGTAGCTTAGTTCGTACAGAAGCTACCGGCTATGGTCTGGTTTACTTCATGGAAGAAGCACTTAAAGATCAAGGTAAAGGTTTTGATGGTGCTACCGTTGTTGTGTCTGGTTCCGGTAACGTCTCCATCTATGCTGTTGAAAAAGTACAGCAATTGGGTGGTAAAGTTGTTGCTGTCAGCGATTCCAACGGCTATATTTACGATAAGAATGGTATCGATCTCAAAGTCCTCAAACAACTCAAGGAAGTTGAAAGAAGAAGAATTAAAGATTACCTCGAGTTTTATCCAACTGCTGAGTATAAAGACGGATTCGAAGGAATCTGGACAATCCCATGTGATATCGCTCTACCATGCGCTACTCAGAATGAATTGGATGAGAATGCTGCTAAAACTCTGGTTGCTAATGGCTGCTATGCAGTTGGCGAAGGTGCTAATATGCCCTCTACTCCGGAAGCTGTAAAAGTATTCCATGCCAACAAAGTCCTCTTTGCGCCTGGCAAAGCAGCTAATGCTGGTGGTGTCGCAACTTCAGCTTTGGAAATGTCCCAAAACAGCATGAGATATTCCTGGACCTTTGAAGAAGTTGATGCTAAACTCAAAAACATCATGATCAACATCTACAGAAACTCCAGTGCTGCTGCTAAGGAATTTGGTTACGACGGTAATTTGGTTGTCGGTGCTAATATCGCTGGATTCTTAAAAGTAGCCGATACCATGTTAGCTCACGGTGTTGTGTAATTCCTTTATCCAAACTTTGTCCAGACTAAGATGAATTTGTCGGGATGAATAAAAAGTCAAAAGACACATAAAAGGCTTGAGTTGGCCATCCCCACTCAAGCCTTTTCTTATTTTCTTTAGTTGCAGCAAGCATTTGAGCTGTACCGTGACCATTTATTCCCTTCTGATATCTTAACGTTCATCCGCTGAACTCAGATACGCTTCTCTACTGCTTTTTGTCATCCATGATATCGGTCGCTTTATCACCATCCATGGCTTCAACAACTTTTCCTACTTATTTGCTCTAGTCTTCCACGTACACTCGCTTTACGCGCTTTGTAATTCCACAGACTATTTCGTAACTGATCGTATCACATCTCCTGGCTATATCATCCGAAGTGATAAGGTCATTTCCCTCTTTTCCGATCAGGGTAACGACATCGCCCTCCTGAACCCCTTCAATACCCGTCACATCAATCATGGTTTGATCCATGCAGATCTTCCCGATGATCACAGCTCTTTTTCCCTTGATAAGCACTTCTCCTCCATTGGAAAGAGAACGTCGAAGTCCATCAGCATATCCTAAAGGCAAGGTAGCTACTCGGGTAGGTCCTATTGCAATAAAAGTCCTACCATAACCAACACTATGACCCTTATCGATTGTTTTAAGATGAGCAATGGTGGCTTTCAAAGACATTACAGGTTCAAATCTAATATCTTGACCTTTATGGCTTATTGGATTGAGCCCATAAAGGATGATCCCCGGCCGGCATATTTCATAATGGCTTTCCGGAAGTTGCATCAAAGCAGGTGAATTTGCTGCATGTCTCAGAGGAATCCTGATCCCCTCCGCACAAAGACGAGCATTGAGTTCATCGAAAGCCCGAAGCTGCTGATACGAATAGGTTAAATCAGGGCTATCAGCGGTCGACAGATGGGTATAGATCCCTTCCAGATACAAATTAGGAAGCTGTGCGATTTTAATAATATCATCTATAGCACTTTCTCTGAATCCTATTCGACCCATCCCTGTATCGATCTTGATATGGAGCTTAGCAGTCTTATTTAACTGACGAGCCACTTTAGACAAAGCCTCGGCTTGAGTTACCTGAAAAACCTCAGGTATGATATTCTCTCTTACCAAGATCTCGGAGTACTCAGGTAAGGTAGGACCAATAACCATTAGCGTAATATCAGGGAAGTGCTTTTTTAACTCCAGAGCTTCTTCCAGGAATGCAACGCCAAACCTGGTAATCCCTTCCCGCGTCAGGGCCCGGACAACTTCAACTGCACCATGTCCATAGGCATCAGCCTTCACGATGGGCATGATCTCACTATCGGTTAATTTCTGAATCCTTTTTATATTGCGCTTGAGTGCCCCTAGATTGACCTCTGCCCAGACCGGACGGAAATAGTCCATATATTTAAAACGCCTCCGCTTATTGACACTGTTCTATCTCTTTTCTAGCTTTTGGAAGATGGTCGGCCACCTCGGCGGCAGTGAATCCCGACGTTCCATAATTCTCTTTCAATAGATCGGCCGCCTTACCGTGAAGGTAAACACCCAAGCAAGCAGCTCCTAAGGGCGGAACGCCTTGGGCCACCCAGGACATAATACATCCTGTCAGGACATCTCCCGTTCCTCCGGCCCCTAAACCGGCATTCCCAGTGGTATTGATAAATACTCTGCCATCTGGGGATGCGACAATGGTTCCTGCACCTTTTAGCACGACAATCGCCCCCCACTCCAGGGCTTTGGCAATCGCTAATTTCATCCGGTTTTGCTGTACCTCCGTAATCGAGCACCCGCAAAGCCTGGCCATTTCCCCTGGATGAGGTGTAAGAATAAGCGTCCCTTTCCCTTTTCTCAAACATAAAAGATCAGGTTCCCTTGAAATGAGATTTAATGCATCGGCATCGAGTATTACAGGGACATCTGTTTCCTTAAGTATATTCTTTAAAACCGAAAGAAATGATTCGGTTTGTTTTAATCCGGGCCCAACCGCACAAGCATTAGCTCCCTGTATCCGTTCTTCAATGACCGTCCAAGCGTTGTCACTGAGCAACTCGTAATCTTTAGCCGGCCAAACGGTGGCTTCCATAACACCCAAATCAACGGTTTCCGCTATGGCCTCCGGTACAACGATCTGTAATAGCCCCGTTCCACACCTTTGGGCTGAACGCCCCGCTAAAATGACGGCACCACTCATACCAACTGAGCCTCCAATCAGTACAGCCCTGCCATGCGTTCCTTTATGTCCTTGAGGATGTCTCACCGGAATTAAAGGCTTAATCACTTCGTCCGTCAATAGATAAGCAAACACTTTCTCTTCCGAGATAATGCTTTCCGGGATAGAGATTTGATCGATCACCAAACGCCCAGTATAGATGGGGCCTTCCCCCAGGAAGTGACCTAATTTAGCCAATCCGAAAGAAACCGTGACATCTCCTTGAACAGCGATGTTATGAACCTTCCCAGTATCTGCTTCCAAGCCACTTGGGATATCAACACAGACCACGGGTAACTCTGATTTATTAAGATCTTCGATGAACCCAACCATTAGCTCCGGTACTTGCCCTTTAAAACCAGTACCATATAACGCATCCACGGCAATCTGAGATTGCATCAAGGACAATTTGAATAAGCGTATCTGTTTTTCGTCTTCTACCAGTACGATTTTGCCACTCATCTTCTGATAAAGTTCAAGATTCGTTTTTGCATCCCCAGTAAGGTCTACAGGGTTGGCAAAAAGGAAGGCGGTTACTTCCATTCCTAAAACGGTGAGGTGTCGGGCAATGGCCAAGCCATCTCCACCATTATTGCCCTTGCCCACCATAATGACGGCTTTAAGCCCCCTGAAACTCTTTTTTTCATTGATGATCAAGATATTCTTAATTTCTCTGACTACAGCCAGGGCAGCATTCTCCATGAGAACGATGCCTGGTATCCCAAAGTTGTTAATAGCGTTGGCATCAATGCTCCGCATCTGTCCTGCGCTTACAACACGCATATGGGTATTCCTCCTCAGATTTTGTAGCGACGATTGATTCTCTCTTATTATAACTTACCCGTTCATCAATAACCATAAAAACCCCATAAATATATCCCCTTCTGATAACATCCGTTACCAAAGGGGATGGTCAGAACAATACTGCCATAGCAACCGCACTCTCTCTGCTGTGTGAGAGACTGACTCTCACGTTTCGTACACCTCTGATCTGGGCGATTCTTTGAGCTCTCTCACTCAGGTAAACAACGGGTTCACCATATTCATTACTGATAATCTCCACATCATGCCAGGACAAACCCCGAAGACCCGTTCCCAAGGCTTTGAAAACAGCTTCTTTTCCAGCGAATCTAACTGCCAGAGAAGAGGTATTTTGCTCTTTCACTACATCTAACTCTTTGTCCGTAAAGAGCCTTTTCAAAAGACGGGGTTGCCTCTGGCAGGCAGAATCAAATCGCGATATTTCGATAATATCTATCCCAGGATACATATAGCATTGACTCCAATAAACATTTTCTAGAAACTTATTGTTATGTTTTACCACCCAACGTGATTATAATCTTTGGACAGAGCTATCATGGATAAAACCAATATTTTAAATTCGCTATTGAAAATAACAGATTACGATGCCTCTTGTCGGATAACCCTGGAATAGGGCAACCTCATACTTACGGTAGTCCCTTCCCCTGGTTCGCTTTGAATCTTCAGTCCGTATTCTTCACCATATAACCCTTGTAAACGGGCATGGACATTGGCAAGTCCTACTCCGTTCCCTGACCCAACACCCGGTAAGAGAACATCTTTTAGCCTCTCTTCTTCAATTCCCATTCCATCATCAATAATCTCGACAAGGAGTTCAATATCTCCGCTTTCGGATTCGATACGGTCTACTCGGATAAGGACTGTTCCGCTGGTCAAAAGCGGGGTAACACCATGTTTCACCGCATTTTCTACCAAGGGCTGAATACTTAATCTTGGTACTTCAGCATCTAACAAGTCTCGGGGAATTTCAGATCTGATTTTCAATTTACGTCCAAATCTGGCCTTTTCTAGGACAAGATAGGTATTAACAAATTCCATCTCTTCTTTTACAGAGATAATTGTTCCTTTAGATTTTAGTGCCCGGCGGAAGAATTCTGCCAGATGGATAAGTAACCGTCTGGCACGATTCGGATTGGAACGACTGGTAGCGATAATGGTATTCATCACATTAAAAAAGAAATGAGGATTGATCTGGGCCTGAAGTGCGTCTAACTTCGCTTCGGTTACCAGGTTCGCCTGATGATCAAGTTCGGCAAGTTCAACTTGCAAACTTAGGATCTGTCCCATTCCGATGGCTAATCTTATCAGGTCAGACGAAATCTTGCCATCCTTCGTCTCGTACAATTTAAAGGTTCCGACCACATTACCCCTACAAACAAGAGGAACAATGACAGCCGCAGCCAGCGGACAATTACAGACATCCGATAGCGGACAGTTTAATTCCTGCTGGGTTTGTACAATTTTGTAATTATTGGTCCGAATAACCTCCCTGGTTGCTTCCGTCAGGATTTTATCACCAGGGTGATGCCGATCACAGCCGGCTCCGATATAAGCAAGCTGTTTTTCGCAATCCGTAATCGAGACTGCTGCCACCTGAGCCATTTCAATAATAATTTTAGCAATCGCTTCTGCATTCTGTTCATTGAGTCCCCTCCTCAGGTAAGGAAGTGTCTCATAAGCAATTTTAACACTCAAATCCGCTTGTCGAAGATGATGTTGAGGCTGGATCTTTTCTGACATCAGATAATAAATCCATATAAAGGCAATGGCATTAAGGATTAAAACCGAAATCCACCATACGGTATTATGCACAAGAAGCCCTATAATCAACTCTGCCACAATTAACAGAGCAATCAGGATTATCTTTTTACTACTCTGAAGTTTTGTTCTTCTAATTTCATTGCTTCCGTTAATTAGTTTACTTCCGTTTATCATAGTCCTCCCCATTTTCTTTGAACTGATGCTATTTCTATGTTACTTCAATAAAGACTCGACCTTTTCCCTACCTTCGACTGAACTTACAACCAGCAGAATATCCCCTTCTCTTAGGAGGAAGTCTGCCTCGGGGGAGAAATTCTCATTTCCGTTTCGAACCACGCCCACAACGGTGGCTCCGGTCATCTCTCTCACCTTGAGTTCTCTTAAAGTCTTGCCAACAGCTGCTGAATTCGCTTGAACCTCGATCTCTGCGACATCATTCCATCTGGAAATAAAGCGATCAGCATATGTCGATACCTTATTAAGCAACGCATCGATCTGGCGGTCAATGTCCCGTCTTCTCTCCATTAATCCTTTAAGCTCTTCCATAAAGGCTTGAATTTCATTTTTTTGATTAAAGGAGCGCAAGAACTTCTCAGCTTGGGTTTTAGAATTTACAATAATCCCGATTCCCTGCCTGACATCGACAACACCTTCACTTTGAAGGATAGCGATGGATCTGCGGATCGTTTCCGGTGATACATTAAATCTACCGGCTAAAGTTGATCTCCCATGAATTTTATCACCCTCATGGTATTCACCTAAGACGATGGAGTGTGCAATTTCGTTAGCGATCTCTTGATATCTTGCCTGTTCCAAGTTATATCCCTTACTTTCAACACAAAAATAATACGTACAGTCCTATTATTACCATATTACATAGGTTATCTATCGTATGCTACACCACAATTCTACAGTAGACCGAGAATTAAGACAATAACTGAACGTTTATAAACAAAAAAACTTTTTGCAATTTAATGACAATATTCCCTTTTTTAACCCTCTTGACTTCTGACAACTTTGTATGTTAATATTGGTTGGCAGTAGTATGCATTTATGCATATACTATTATTAAAGCATATTTAAACACTTATGACCATGTTTCCAGGGTTTTGTTTCATGAGAGGAGGTTTTGAAGATGGCTGTAGAATATTCAAATCACAAAAAAGAACTGCGTCAGTACTCTCTTAAACGTGCAGATGAGCTAAAAAAGCATATCAATCCTTATTTGAGCAGAGCCAAAGAGCTTCAGACAGGACTCAACCTATCTGATTTCTATGCTGCTCAAAAGGAAAGAATCCTCCATCATTTCAAAGCAACCCAGGAAGATTGGGAAGACTGGCGTTGGCAAATGCGTCATCGAATCACTGAAGTTGATACCCTGGGTGAAATATTTGCTCTGACTGAAAGCCAAAAAGAAGAGATTACAAAAGTAGGCAAAATCTATCGCTGGGCAGTATCACCTTATTACCTGAGCCTGATGGATTTTAACAATCCTAATGACCCAATTGTCTTACAAGGTATTCCCAAAATTGATGAACTCCTGGATGAACAAGGTGAAGATGATCCCATGGGTGAAGCATTGACTTCTCCTGCTCCCTGTATTACCAGACGTTATCCTGACCGACTGATTATCAATGTTACTAATATATGTGGCATGTATTGCCGTCACTGTCAGCGGCGCCGTAACATCGGCGAAACGGATGAGCATAAAAAAAGAGAAGATCTGGTCGCCGCCTTAGAATATATACGTTCAAATCCGGAAATCCGAGATGTACTGGTAACAGGCGGAGATGCCCTCCTCCTCAGTGATAGTACGTTGGATTGGTTACTGGGTGAACTTCATCGTATCCCCCATGTTGAAATCAAGCGGATTGGGACCAGAGTTCCTGTTACGCTCCCTATGCGTATTACGGATGAACTAACCAAGATCTTGGCGAAATATCCTCCCATCTATATCAACACACAATTTAACCATGCCAAAGAAGTGACGTATGAAGCCAAACAAGCTGCCGATCGATTGGTCTCCGCTGGTGTCATCCTTGGGAACCAGGCTGTTCTCCTGAAAGGAATCAATAATGACCCTGATGTCATGAAGAAAATGAATCAGGAATTGCTTAAGATCCGGGTACGACCTTACTATATCTTCCACGCTAAAAATGTAAAAGGAACGACCCATTTTATACCGTCCATTCACGAAGGGCTTAAAGTTATGGAAGCTTTACGGGGATTCACTTCTGGCCTTGCCGTTCCAACCTATATCATCAACGCCCCCAAAGGCGGAGGGAAAACACCTATTTTGCCCCAATACCTCCTCTCCCTGGACGATAACAAGGCAGTACTTCGTACTTGGGAAGGAAAGATCGTGCATTACGAAAATCATTAGTCCTAAATCATTCAACCCCATTTTTAATAAATTAGCTTAGTATTCAATAAAAACTTATAATCAATATGATTCAATCAATTATCTATTGGTTCTTCTCTCTTTTATTTCCTATAATATAAGCCCCTTAGGCCAAAGCCTAAGGGGTTATACTTTGGCTTTAATACCTTGATAACTATCTCTCCTGACCATTTCCTGATCGATTCCATTTAAGACTTCCCATTTTCTTCTGGTCCATTCTGGCGCAATAACATCTTTGGCAGGCCCATCTCCCATCAGCCGATGAATAATAATTTGACCTGGGAGAAGCTCCAGAATATCGGCAACAAGTTCGATATATTCGTTCATGGTAAGAAGCGTAAACTTGTCCTCAGCATATCTTTGCGCAAGAACCGTTCCTTTTAAGATGTGAAGAGAGTGGATTTTAATTCCTTGAATAGGTAAATCAGCTACGGTTTGCACTGTTTCCAACATCTCTTTCCGGGTCTCAACCGGCAGTCCGATGATGATATGGGCGCACACCCTGATATTCCTTTTCCGCAGCTCGGTAAGAGCCCTGGTAAAACAGTTGAAATCATGACCTCTGTTCATCCAGGCCAACGTTTTGGTATGGATAGACTGCAGACCAAGTTCTACCCATAAATAAGTTCTCTCATTTAATTCTTCAAGGATGTCAAGAATTTCTGGCGAGAGGCAATCCGGTCTGGTCGAAATAGATAGTCCGACAACATCTTTTTGCTTCAGGGCTTCTTCATAAAGTCCCTTAAGATAACCAGGGGGACCGTATGTTCCTGTAAAAGATTGAAAGTAAGCGATATATTTGGCTCTTGGCCACTTATCAAGAGTCCTGGCTCTAACCTGGTCAAACTGTTCTTGAATCGAGGCTCCTTTTTCACCGGCAAAATCGCCAGAGCCCTTTTCACTACAAAATATGCATCCACCATAGCTCAATGTCCCATCCCTGTTTGGACAACTGAGCCCAGCATTAAGGGAAACCTTGATGACTTTTTCACCGAAGATCTCTCTTAGATGCTCATTGAGTGTATGGTAGCGTTTTTCCATTAACCTACTCCAACCTTCCCTGTTTCTCCAGATCCAAGAGCAATCGTTTGACCTCCAATCCTCCCGCATAACCTATAAGGTCACCCTTTATACCGATCACGCGATGGCAGGGGACAATAATTCCCAGGGGGTTTTTATTGTTGGCCATCCCTACAGCACGCTGTCCACGAGGACATTGCACTTTTTGGGCAATATCTGAATAACTCCGGGTCTCCCCGTATGGAATGTTACATAACTCAGCCCAGACCCTACGCTGAAAATCCGTACCCTGGGCAAATATCTTGAGAGTAAAACTCTGGCGTTTCCTCTCTAAGTATTCCTTCACTTCACGAATCACGTTGAGGTTTTGCTCACGCTCTTCCCTGATTAAATACTTTTTAAAATACTTTTTTGCGAGTTGATTAAGTTCACGCCAATGTCTTGCCTTATCTCTGTCCCCTTTTCCCAGACCACACATGATGACTCCTTGCTCAGAGACTGCAGAGAACAAATACCAGCAAGCACTGTCCTTCATCATAGGTTCAATCCAATAGGATATTGTCATCTTTTCCATCAGCATTCTTCTATAGCCACCTTTTTCTCCCAATACTCTAACTATAGCTTTCAATTATCTGTCCTGAAAAACAAGCCTATTTTCATTCTTTGATGTGCCTTTAGAGGCATAGGGTTTATTATGTATTATACTCTTTTCCAGCGAAAAATAAAAAGAAAAAGCCATAGGCAACGTTGTCGTTCCTATGGCTATACCTTAAGGAGCATTTCATTTGGCAAACTATATATTAAAAGTAGGGTGGGAAGTCATTCCTTCCATATCTGGGTAAGCACTTTCACCATGCTGGGTGCTATCCAGCCCGGAGACCTGTTCTTCATCTGAAGCCGTAAGCGGGGTAATAGCTCCGATGACTTTGAGGATAACGAAGGTGGCGATACCGGCATAGACGTAAGTGGCTAAAACCGCGATCATCTGAACGAATACCGGTTGAAAACTTCCACTATAGAAAAGTCCATCAACGCCGGCGGAGTTAACTGCTGTAGTCGCAAACAAACCGGTTGCCAAGGCTCCCCAGGTTCCACCAATACCGTGGATTCCGAATGCATCAAGGGCATCATCATATCCAAGCTTATCCTTAAGGACCGCAACTGCAATGTAACAGATACTACCGGAAATCAATCCGATCAGGATAGAAGCTACGGGGGTTACAAAGGCACAGGCCGGAGTGATAGCAACCAGACCTGCAACTGCTCCCGAAATCGCACCAAGGACAGTTGGTTTGCCGCGGTGTAATTTTTCAATCAATACCCAGCCCAGTAATCCGGCGGAAGCAGCAATGTGCGTAGTCGTAAAGGCTAATACAGCTATACCGTCTGCCGCCAGTTCACTGCCAGCATTAAACCCGAACCAGCCGAACCAGAGCAGAGACCCGCCAAGGATAACGTAAGGGAGGTTATGGGGAATAGTTGGATCTGTTGATTTATTGATACGCTTACCAATAACCATAGCAGCAACTAAACCAGAAAAGCCGGAACTGATATGAACAACCGTACCACCAGCGAAGTCTAAAGCACCCAAACCTGCTAACCAGCCGCCGCCCCAGACCCAGTGGGCAATAGGTACGTAAACCAGTAAGCTCCAAAACCCTACCAACAAGACATAAGCCGGGAAACGCAAACGCTCAGCTGTAGCTCCTGTCATCAGCGCAGGGGTCAGGATAGCGAACATAAGCTGGAAAACCATAAACAACATATGTGGGATAGCTGCGCCTTCACTTCTGCCTTCTAGACCTACACCCTTGAGCAAAACGTGATCCAGACCACCGATAATAGACCCGATATCTGTTCCGAACGCCAAGGTGTAACCGATAACTACCCATAGAATAGTTACAATCCCTAAAGCTGCGATACTCTGCATCATTATCGATAAGACATGGCGCTTTTTAACTAAACCTCCGTAGAAAAATGCAAGTCCAGGTGTCATTAAAAATACCAGTCCCGTACATACCATCATAAAAGCAATATCGCCTGCATTGAAATCCATTTTTTCTCCTCCTCTTTTGTCTTTTTTCATTGAATATTAGTGCTCGGCACTTTCTTTTGCGGCAGTGAGCCATAGAAAAAAATAAGGCCTCAAAAAAGCATTTCGCTTTTTCGAGGCCTCGTTGCCCTAGTGAAAACAATATTACTAATGTTATATGTGTACTATATTATTATTTGATTGATATGTAAAGTGTTTTTTTTGATAAATATTGTATACACGTCAACTAATTAAGTCCCACGCCCCAGATCTCATATCCACAACGCTCACATTGACCCGCTTTAGTCTTCATTTCTATGGTCCATCCTCTGGTGATGACATCCAGCCCACATTCCGGACAATAGGTAGTATTCCCGTCAGGCATATTTCCCAAATAGACATACGGTAAATAGTCTCGGGCTATTTCCCAAAGTTCAATGATCTTCTTTTCATCCGTTGGGGGAATATTCGATTTATACATCGGGAAGTACTTGCTTAAGTGCCAGGCCACGGGTACATTTAAGCTCACCAGCCATTTTGCCAATCCTTCGATCTCTTTGGGGGCATCGTTTAACGTCGGAATGATCAGAGTTGTAATTTCAGTATGAACCTTTCCGGCCAGTCTTTCAACCGTGTTCAATACCCACTCCAGTTTTCCTCCGGTGTGTTTAAGATAGAATTCTTCCGTAAATCCTTTAATATCAATATTAACGGCGTCCAGAAAAGGTATGATCTCGTTAAGATACCGCTCTTCAATGATGCCGTTACTTACCAGAGCAACTTTCCCTCCTTGCTTTTTAACCAGCGGAGCGGTCTCGGCAATCATTTCATACCAAACCAGAGGTTCGGAGTAGGTAAAACAAATCCCGATAGAATCATCCTCAGCAGATAGTTCAGCAATCCGTTCAGGGGTTATCCGATGGCCTTTTTCGACTGTTTGCGATATCTCATAGTTTTGACAGAAGAAACAGTTGAGGTTGCATCCGTAACCACCAGCAGAAAGAATCGCACTGCCGGGGTAGAAATGATACAGAGGTTTTTTTTCAATGGGGTCAAGATGCAAGGCTGCTGCTTCTCCATACGTCAGAGAAACAATCTCCCCTTCTCTGAGAGTCCTCGTTTTGCAGAAACCAGTCTGCCCTTCTCTGAGCTTACAATGACGCGGACACAGGGAACACTCTATCGATTCGGGCATCATTTATTCCTCCTGCCAAAAACCTTAAGCTAAAACCCCTCTTACTTCCGAAGCCTCTCCTTGTAAATCCTCTCAACTTCGCGTTACCTTTCTTTATTTACTCAGCTTTCCCATCTTATTTGAGACCTAACTCTAGGTGACGACTCTTGAATTGAGCAGA
>CAYZDF010000028.1:0-36582 GCA_964477085.1 uncultured Gracilibacteraceae bacterium
AAAATTGCTGTGACCATCAAATCAAGATCACGGCTTTTGACTCTTTCCGAAAAGATGACTAATGCTTTTTCTGTGGACTCGCCAAAGGTCATCTCTTTGAGCGTAATTCTTATTTCTGAGGAAATCGGGTCCGGCATCTCCTGACTGGCCATTTCCATGGCCTGAAAGAGACTGAAGCCAGCTTTCAGCGAATTGGCCAGAGTCAGAAGAACATCAGCCAACTGATTATTAAATTGCTTAATTTTATTATTTTTCGATCTGACCACATAAAGATGGGGGATGATCAAACCGAGAAGGGGCAAAAAAATTACGACTATTGTTAGCGATGAGAGCATCAAAGCAATAAGCGAGAAAAGAATCAGCAAAAAGGATTGTAAAACGATGTACTCTCCGCCCGTTAACGGGACACCGCTATTGCGAAGTTCCAAATCCAATTTTTTTGACCATCGATGAGGAGCGAATCTGGATAGGCGAGTGAGATGGTCTTTCCAGCTTGGTTTTTTCTTGTTGTTGTTATTTGCAATCTCTTTCTCAGCAGCAAGACGTTTGACTTTTTCCTCGAGCGTTTCTTTTCTTGGCTTCAGAGCCATCAGGAGGGAATAGATGAGGAGAAAGCCCGTAAATGAGGCCAAGATGATGATTTGTACCAATTTTATCCCTCCAGCCATCTACTTGACGAAAATATTTTCCGGTAGTATCTGCCCGGAAGCAGCGATGATATCTATAAAACGCGGTCTGATCCCGGTGGCTTTAAAACCGCCGAGAACGTGGACATTGGAATCCACACCTGTTTGTTCAAACTTGAAGATATCTTGGGTAACGATAGTATCACCTTCCATGCCAAGGACCTCGGTGATATGGGTTACTTTTCTGCTTCCATCCCGTAATCGGCTCTGTTGAACAATGATATCGATCGCACTGGAGATCTGTTCACGGATGGCTCTTATAGGCAGGTCCATCCCGGCCATCAGTACCATTGTTTCTAAGCGGGAAAGCATATCTCGGGGAGTATTGGCATGACCAGTGGTTAACGAACCATCATGTCCGGTATTCATGGCTTGAAGCATATCCAAAGCTTCTCCACCGCGGACCTCTCCGACAATAATTCGTTCTGGACGCATCCTTAGAGAATTTTTGACAAGGTCCCTGATTGTTATTGCACCTTTTCCTTCAATATTGGGAGGCCTGGTTTCCAGCGTGACAACGTGGCTTTGGTGCAGTTGCAATTCGGCTGCATCCTCGATAGTGATAATTCGGTCGTGCTCAGGAATAAAAGAAGATAGAACGTTCAAGGTCGTGGTTTTGCCTGAACCCGTTCCACCAGAGACTACGATATTCAATCTGGCTTTAACGCAGGCTTCTAACAATTGAGCCATTTCCCGGGTTAGAGTGCCGAAGGTGATTAAATCTTCCACACCGTACGGATCACGGGAAAACTTACGAATGGTAAGGGTAGGACCTTTTAGTGCAAGAGGAGGGATGATGGCGTTTACCCTGGAGCCATCAGGCAGACGGGCATCAACCATGGGTTGACTTTCGTCGATCCGGCGACCGATGGGGGCTACGATTTTTTCGATGATGTGCTGAACATGGTGGTCATCGTGAAAGGTAATGTTTGACAATTCCACGATTCCATGACGTTCAACATAGACCTGATTTGGTCCATTGACCATGATTTCAGAGATGGTGTCATCCTTAAGAAGAGGGGATATCGGACCAAAACCCAGAATTTCATCGATCACTTCCTGGACGATTTTCTGCCGTTCGTTACGTGGCAGCAAGGTACCGTTGTTTTCAATATATTGATCGATTACTTTCTGAACAACAGGTTCGATTTCTTCCAGATTGATATTATCGATTTGAATGTTTTTAATGGTTTCCTTGTGGATAATACTTTTCAATTCACGCCAAGGGTCAGTTGTAACTGGAGGAGGAGTTAGGGTCTGTCTCACTTCGATGATTGTTTTTTCAGGTCTGATCTTTTCTCTTTCTCTTTCTCTTTCTCTTTCTTTTTCTTTTTGTAATCGTGTTAGTAGAGACATGTTTTCACCTTCCAAATCCAAGAATTTTTTGCAGACTGGAAGCTTTAGCTTTTTCATTTTCGGGTCCAGCCTTAAAAACAGGAGCATTTTCAGTCAAATCTTTGACCATCTTTTTGATTTCTTGGGCGGTGGCAGAACGGGGGAGGGTTTCGATAAATGGAATTCCCTTGTTCAAAACAGAAGTCAGTTGTTCCTCTTCGGGTATGACATAGTTTACCTTCATTCCCAGACTGCTTTCGATATCCTTAATACCGATACCTATTCTGCGGTTATATTTATTGAGTACTAACTTGATCTTTTGCGTATAATCCAGGCTATACAAAATTTCTAAGCCGAGCTTACTGTTCTTGATCGCAGGGATATCCATCCCGACAACCATCCAGACTTCATCAGCAGCCTCCAAACCGGTAAGACAGATCTCATCAATACGACTGGAATTGTCGCAGACAATATAATCATAATAGTTTCTGACTTCTTGTAAGATCTGTTCAATATGTTCGGGACTAACAAGCTCAGCATATTCAGGACGGGTGGAAGCGGCAAGTACTTCTACACCGGAAGAATGATTGAGGATATGAAAGCGAATATCTTCTTCTTTCATGGTGTTGGCTTGTACTAAGTCTGTAATGGTTTTCTTGGGTACAAGATTCAAGAATGAAGCGACATCACCAAATTGCAAATTCAAATCAATAAGAAGAATTCTGGCTGCTGGTGTTGATTTCTTCAGTTCGACAGCCAAATTGACAGCGGTAGTTGTTTTTCCGACGCCACCTTTGGTGCTCATAATTGTGATGACTTTACCGTTCGTCTTATTAGCCACATCCACGTAAGAAGAGGAAGTTGACGGATTTGAACCGGTGATCTCCCGCTTTCTCACTTCCTTATGATAGACATTGAGAATGGTACTTACAACTTCACTGCCTGTAAATGGTTTAACGATATAGGCCTTAGCCCCTGCGAGCATTGCTTTCGTCATATGATCGGAGTCATTTTCAACAGACATCATAATGACGGAGGTATTGGGTACGCGAAAAGTCAGCAGTTCAGCTGTTTTGATCCCATCGATATCTGGCATACTGATATCCATGAGAACGATATCAGGTTTTAGTAATTCTGTCAGGCGAAGAGCTTCAGAACCGCAACTGGCTTCACCTACGACTTCAAAATCAGAATCCAGACTTAATATCCGGCGAATACTTTCTCTGGTATTTTTGATATCATCGACAATGATCACTCGGATACTTTGCATACCTTATTCACCACCCCTATCTATAATGACTGAAGTAGGCTGGACTATAATACACGAGGGGGTCGATTGGAGTCTCAGTTAAGACCTCTTTATTGGCTGGATTTCTAAGAAGTAAGCGTACAGAACCTTTTTCACTGCCCAGGGTGACAGCCATAGCCTGAGTTACACTCATGGCGAGAATATAGGAACCTGAATTGGATACTTTTTCGTTTTCTTTGAGTTGGGTATCACCCGTGTTTAAGACCAGAACATCCTGTGCTGCCAGAGAAGTGATGGTCTTGGAGCCACCAGCTTCTTTGATATCCATGGTTATCAACACATCGACGCGATCGCCCGGTTTTACTTTAAAACCGACACTCCCGACCAGACTCACGGGAATAGCAACCGCTCTTTTACCTTGAGGGACAGTAAGTGAGAAGCTGTTTTGGGGAGAAAAGTATTCGGTTCCAGCTTGATACGAAGATTCAAGCATCGGTGTGATTAAGACATCTCCTTTTTTGACACCGACCAGGAGTATTTTTCCGACCACATCTTCCACTGTATTGGCTCCTCCTTGAGGAAAGCCGGTGGTGGGAACGTCAATGATTTGGAGTTGACTCGCTTGGACAATGGTCCTTGCTGGAATATCCATGGAGGCTACGACTAAGGGTTTAAGTTCCGTATCAGAAGCTCTTTGAACCGTATTCAAGTAATAGAAAATAGATAAACCAAAAACCAGACCCGATAAAACGGCCATGAGAACATAAAATTTTTGCTTCATACTTCAACCCCTCAATTCATTAGCAATTTTACAGTGTATAGGCCATAGTCGTTGATAGGATCATCTTCTGTCGGTAATACAGGGCTTGTCTCTCTGCCCAGAGAGACAATGGTTTGTAAAAATCTTCCCGTGATAAAACAATCATTGCCACTATGGGTAACATTCTCGATAAAAAAGGCGGCAAAGCCAAGAATTTTTACCTGTTGGACAGAAGAATTGTTCATGGAGATAATTTCGACGATAGGAATATAGACGATCTGGGGAGCATTACTGTCATGGTTATCAAATGTATTTGGTGGAACACGCGTATCCAACGCCAAACGATTGGCTAAGCCTCTCTTTGTAGGTCCGCTCATATTTCCATGTTCAACTTCCAAGACCTGACCAACAGAAAGTGGTGTTGTATTACCGTAAGTAAGGGCTTCTTCATACGTGCTGGCACCAGAGCCATCTAAACGAACAGGGCCGTACCAGCCGCTCACACCTTCGGGAGGAGCGTTTTTAAGCGTATATTCTTGTCCGTAGACGAAATCTTGCATGGTCACACTTAAGGGTGCAGCCCCCATAATACTTCGGGCAGATAATACAGCTGCTCTGGCTTGGGCATTGATGGTCGTGGACCGAATCCCCAAAATACGTGCCAGGAAAAGAGGAACTTCTTTTGTTGCTCTGACGTTAATTTCCTTGTTGGCCCGAGTAATATCAACCGAGGAAAGTGTTGTATCATTGGCTGAAGCGAATTCAACTGCTTTGAGATAAGCACTTTGAGGGCTATCCGGAAGCTCCTGGGCTCCAGCTAAGGCCGAAGCGTCTACAGCGTTTTGAAGTTTGGACTTCTCAGCGTAGACAACAGCGAAGTCGGTAGAAAGGGCACCTACTACCAATAGAGAAGTTAAGACAATAATAGTCAGAATTAAGACACTGCCTTGATCATTTTTCTTCTTGTTCAAATTGTCATCCTCCTATTCCACCCGCATAGCCAGCGAAGTATGGATGGTTACAGGGTTGGGGAGAACCTGGCTGATGATAGGCGTGTTTAAGAATACAGGATAAGAAGCATTAACGACAACACTGGAACCTGAACGTCGGTTTAAGTCAGTGGGTGTTATGTTGATCACTAACAGGTTTTGGTCAAATAGGGGAGCTGAACCGGCGATGGTATTTCGAATGTCACTGTCCAAACCGCCCAAGCTGGCTATCCTGGCCCCGCTTCTGACGGCGTTATTAAGGGTTACATAGGAATATCCGATTCGACTGATTTCAATGACGCCAAAGACCAACAAGAGGAAAATGGGGAGGACCAAAGCCAGTTCCACAACTGCTTGACCTTTTGAAGACCTTACAAAATGCTTTATCACTTTAAAACCTCCCGTTTCCTAAAATGATGAAAACAATAGTACCTAAAGAAAGAGGAATTCCATAGGGTAATGTTGAGATCTCTTGATGCAAAAATGTATTATACAAATAGACAGCTATGGAAAAAGCACCACCGATCAGGGCTCCAAGAATAAAGCTAGACAATACAAAATAAAATCCGCCAAAGCTTCCGATCACCATGAGAAGTTTGACATCGCCTGCTCCCATTCCACCTAACAGATAGGGAACGATAAGGAGTAAAAAACCGAGACTTAAACCTGCCAGCGTAAAATATAAACCATTGAGGCCAAAAGTTATAGAGTTTAACATAAGCGCAATGAGAAAAGCGGGTAACAGAAGAGCGTTAGGTATCCTTCGTTGTCGCCAGTCTAGCCAGGAAGCTGCACAGAGGATAGGTAGTAAGAAGTAGAACGAAATTGGCATTGGATACCCCCTTAGTTTAAGAAGGCTCTACTGTTAGAAACAGTAGAGCCAGAGAAGAAAAGTAAGGCTGGTCAATCAGCTAGATTAGAGATTGTTTATTATGTCATTAAATGTACCTTCAAGCCCGCCAGCCAGTAAACCCAGTGCAGTAATTAAGAACACAGCGACTAAGGCGATGATGAGACCGTACTCAGTAAGTGCCTGACCCTTTTCATCTTTTTTGAATTCATGAATAGCTTGTAATAGATACGACATGATAATCACTCCTTTATTAAAATTTAAACTATTTTGTTTTCGTTTTTGCTTTGTATATAAAATTTACTCTATTCCGACAATGATAACAATAACCTGAAGTCATTATTTCGTAGGACCTAGGGCTTATTCTATTTGTGTGATATACGGTATACTGGCTTGGGAACTACATTGAACATACTATTGAATTGTACAAAATATAAAAAAAAGTACCTAAAAAAACTTTAAACCTCGAATAATATAATTTGTATTAAAAATAAAGAGTAAAAATTAATAGGAAAAATGCTTTGCTATAGGAATTCTTGTAAGAAGACATAAATAGTAAGAATTATTTAATCAAAAAGGAATTGGCTTAATAGTTGTGGAAATATAACGCATTGGATTGTTAACTATCTGATTCATTGGAGGTTATTGTGGCTACTAGAAGGAAGCAAAGAGGAGTTCGCAAGAAAAAAGAAAGTTTGAGTAACGCCATTAAGAATGAGATACTGGGTATTCTTATTATAGGAATAGCCTGCTTGGGTTTTGTTCTGCTCTATACCAACAATGGCAGTCCTATCGCCAGTAATATTGTTAAAATACTGCGGGTGACAGCCGGTGATGGAAGTATAGGCATTTTTCTTGTGATCGGTGCTGTTGGAATTAGCTTGATGGGAAAAAGCCGAAAGACAGTGAGAATGAGGATCATTGGCGTGTTAATGCTGTGGTTGGTTTTTGAAGGATTTATTCACCTTAGCTTGGGTAGTGGATATCCCTCTTCGGAGCTGTTTGCGCTGGGAAAGACAGGGCAAGGGGGCGGGCTTATCGGAGCTGGCATCAGTATATTGCTAATTAACCTCATCGGCGTAACAGGAGCTTATATTATTCTGGTTGTCTTAGCTGCAATTGGCGCAGTTCTGACCATCAATCGATCTCTTGTCGGTACTTTTATAGATACATTTGTGATTTGCCGTAAAGTAATTCTCTCAGTTTTTAGGCAAATCAATGACTTTCTTAAAGTGATTGCTGATGGTGAAAGAGAAAAAAAACTTCAAAGGAATCAAAATAGAACTGGTGCTTTTTCTGTTCGTCGTAAAGAACCCGTGCGGACTGAACCAGAGTATATTTTCGAATCACATGAAGATAACACCATAGTTGACCTGCCGGCTCTTAATGACCAGGATACCAAGGTCCAACCGATTCCCAAGATGGGACGGGAACATCCTGTAATTGAGAGAAAAGTTGAAGAAGCAGAAAAAGCAGATAAGATGAATGAATCCAAGGCTCCCCTAGGAAAGCTTACAGGAACACCTCTCTCACGTCAGACTGATAAAAACCAAAATTATCGGCTCCCTCCTATAAATCTTCTTCATAAATCCATGAGAAAAGGTAATAAAGCTAATAAGGATCTTTCGGATAATGTGAGGTTACTGGAAGAAACTCTCGCTAGTTTTGGTGTGCGAGTCAAGGTCACCCGTGTGACACAAGGCCCTACCATCACCCGTTATGAAGTACAACCAGCTCCAGGTGTAAAAGTAAGTAAAATAACCAGTCTTTCTGATGACATTGCACTTAGTTTAGCGGCACGAGATGTAAGAATCGAAGCACCCATTCCAGGGAAGTCAGCAGTAGGCATCGAAGTGCCTAATCGAGAAGTCGCTGTGGTTCACTTCAGAGAAGTATTGGAGAGTGAGGAATTTCAAGGTTCTCAAAGCAAGCTCAGTCTGGCACTTGGTAAAGATATCACCGGTTCCGCTGTAGTTGGTGATCTTTCCAGAATGCCGCACTTGCTCATAGCTGGTGCTACGGGTTCGGGAAAATCTGTCTGTATCAACACTCTGATCGCAAGTATTGTTTATAAGTCTAAACCGGACGAGGTTAAGCTATTATTGATCGACCCTAAGATGGTGGAATTAGCAAATTACAATGGTATACCTCATCTCATTTCACCAGTTGTTACGGAACCACAAAAAGCTGCCAGTGCACTCAAATGGATCGTCACCGAGATGGAAACCCGATATGAATTATTTGCCTCGGCAGGGGTAAGAGATATTTTACGGTATAATTTCATCATGGGGGAAAAGAAAGAGGAAGAACAAAAACCATTACCATATGTCGTCGTTATTATTGATGAATTAGCCGATCTCATGATGGTCGCACCAGGGGAAGTTGAAGAAGCAATTTGTCGTCTAGCTCAAATGGCTAGAGCAGCAGGAATTCACCTTATTGTTGCTACCCAAAGACCCTCAGTTGATGTCATAACAGGACTGATCAAAGCCAATATTCCATCGCGCATTGCTTTTGCCGTATCGTCTCAGATAGACTCCAGAACTATTCTGGATATGGGTGGTGCAGAAAAACTATTAGGGCGCGGGGATATGCTGTATAATCCTATTGGCGTAAGCAAACCTATCAGGGTGCAAGGTTGTTTCTTAGCTGATAAAGAAGTAAAAAACATCGTAGATTACTTAATGGAGCAGGCTAAACCAGAATACTGTGAGATACCAGTAACCAGCCTGCAGAGTGTTCAAGCTGAAGAACCGGAAGATGAGTTTTTCTATAAAGCAGCATACATCTTTTTTGAGAATAATACGGCTTCGGTATCCCTTCTTCAACGTCGGTTGCGAATTGGTTACACCAGAGCAGCCAGAATCATGGATCTTTTGGAAGATAAAGGGGTGGTGGGGCAATATGAAGGATCCAAACCACGTGAATTGCTTCTTACCAAAGGTCAGTTTGATCTGAAATTTGGTAATAATGATCAGATATAGAAAATAAGCTAAAATCCCAATAAATTTTGAAGGATTCGCAAACAATATTGTAGAATAAAAGAAAATATCGGAGAAAAAAGTATGTTAGAGGATATTTCAGTTAATGAATTATCCAGGTTGGATAATGCAGTATATATTGATGTGCGTTCACAACAAGAGTATTCAGAAGGAACTATCCCTGGAGCTGTGAATGTTCCTCTGTTTGATGATCAGGAAAGAGCTAAGATCGGAACAATTTATACCCGGGAATCACCCAAAAAAGCGATGGACTTAGGACTGCAAATTGCCAGCAATAAACTGCCTTCTTTGTACAAACAAGTTGAACACCTGGCTGGGAAAGGTTCTGTTATGCTTTTTTGCTGGCGTGGTGGGATGAGAAGCAAGTCCCTGGCAACCATTCTTGATCTGATGGGGATGCCTGTTTATCGGTTGAATGGCGGTTATAAGGCATACAGACGCTTTATTGTTGATTTCTTTGCCGCTGAATTCCCCTTCCATATTGTCGTATTAAGAGGAAATACAGGTGCGGGAAAAACGGAAATATTAAAAAGATTAAAAGTTGATGGTTACCCTGTTATCGACTTGGAAGGGTTATCTAATAATAGAGGTTCAGTTTTTGGGTCGATTGGATTAGGTAACCAACCTACTCAAAAGCAGTTTGAAGCGATGTTATTTGAAGAGATTAAACGCTACTCTGATCATACCTATTTAATAGTAGAGTGTGAAAGTAAGCGAATAGGGAGGATTACTGTTCCTGATTCAATCTTTTCAGCCATGCAGGAAGGTACACAGGTTTTGATTTTTGATACATTAAAGAATCGTGCTCAACGCTTAGTTCATGAGTATACCGAGATTTCTTCAGAATTTGATGAAGATCTTACTTTTGCCTTAGAAAGGTTGAAAAAAAGATTAGGGAACACTAGTTTAAGTGAACTGTTGGAAATGCTCCAAAATAAAGCCTATAAAGACTTTGCCACAAAAATAATTATTGAATACTATGATAAGCTTTATGGCTATCCTAATGAATATAACAGCGATTATGAACTATGTATTGATAATAGACGTATTGAAGAAGGAATAATGCAATTCAAATATTTCCTTAATAATAGGTTTTTTTTAACTTAAGTTCAATGGATTGTAAAAATACGAGGAAGTTTAGGTGGTGAACAGATGGCTGGAGAAGGGCTAATACTACGGGAGACCAGGGAAAAATATGGCTGGAGTTATCATGATGTTGAAGAAAGTATCAAAATTAGAGTGATGTACTTGGAAGCACTAGAGAACGAACGGTATGATCTGCTGCCGGGTAAGACGTATACGAAAGGATTTTTAAGAACATATTCAAAACATCTTGGGCTTAATTCGGATGAGATTATTGACCTCTATAGTGCTGGTTTACAGCCGGAAGCTACGCCTGAAGTTCACCCGCCGTTAACGCCGATTCAAAGCACACCTGTGTGGTTTAAGCCGACGGTCTTGCTTGTCATGGCTCTCTTTGCTGTGATCATTGTTGTTGGTATAACCTATCTTAGTAAGATGAATGATAATCCACAAGTTTCTGATTATCAGCCAACACCATTACCTTCAGCTCCCCAAGTACAAACGCCACCGCCTTCCGATCAACAGAAAAATCCCCCGCCCCAGGAGCAGTCGCCTGTTACGTATGAGGGTATCGTCGCAGAAATCGAATTTAAACAGGATTGTTGGCTTACAGTCAGAGTCGATGGGGCCATTGTTCAGGATGGTATTAGCTCGGCAGGAACATCCAAAGCTTTTCAGGGGAAGAAACGGATTGAATTTCTTAGTATCGGTAATGCCGGTGGCATCACACTCAAGATCAATGGTAAGGAGATTCCGCCACTGGGAGCACCCAAGGAAGTGGTTCAAAACTATGTCATAACCGAAGAAACAGTTAAAAATTTCTAAAATCTTTCATCAAACCTTTTCGATCTTTTATTTTAAAAACTATTGAAATACCTTTAATCCCTATAGTCCTGACATTGAATAGGAAATTCATTTAAAATGCCTGAAATATTCTTCAGGCATTTGGTTATTATTAAGTTAATAGATCAAATTCAAGGTTTACACAGAATTAACAATCACATAATTTAGCCTTAAAGTACATGTCATATAATCCACAATATAAAGAACAAACATTTTTTGGAGGAATGGATAAATGAAAATCTTCAAGCACAAAACTCTTACTGTCTTACTGATAACTGTTGTTATCGCTTCTCTCGCACTGGTTGGTTGCACCCAAAAAGCTCCAGCTCCTGCTGAAAAACCTGCTGAACCAGCACTTAGTGGCACAGTTACAATGGCCGGCTCCACCTCTGTACAACCTCTTTCTGAAGAACTTAGTACCGCATTTATGGACAAGAATAAAGAAGTTAGAATTGAAGTAGCTGGTGGCGGTTCTGGCGCAGGCGTCAAAGCTGCACAAACCAAAACAGCCGATATCGGTGCTGCTTCAAGAGATATCAAATCAAGTGAAACTGGAATCAAAGCTATCGTTATCTGCATGGACGGAATCGCTGTTGTTGTTAACCCCAAGAGCACAGTTGACGAATTAACCATGGATCAGGTTAAGGATATCTTCTCCGGTAAGATTACCAACTGGAAAGAAGTTGGCGGAAGTGATTCTCAGATCGTTGTTGTTAACAGAGAAGAAGGATCCGGAACCCGTGGTGCATTTGAAGAGATCGTTTTGCACAAAGGTGACAAAGTTCCGTTCACTGACAAAGCCATTATCCAAAATTCAACCGGTGTAGTTCGTGAAGCAGTTTCCAAAGATGTAAATGCCATCGGCTACATCTCTCTCGGTGGTCTTAATAATACAGTTAAACCGGTAAAAGTTGACGGTGCTGAAGCAACTGTTGACAACATTAAATCTAAAAAATATCCAATCGCCAGACCTTTCAACTACCTTGTTAATGAAGCTCAAGCTCCCAGTGAAGTTGCTCAGGCATTCATTGACTATGTACTGAGCGATGAAGGTCAGAAGATCGTTGAAGAAAACGGATATATTACTGCAAAATAATTACCAATTGTTATAATACTATAGTTTTGGGAGGATGGATATTTAATCCATCCTCCCTGTCATTTTGCTACCCTGAAAATAACCCTATCTACAATATACATAATTATCAAAGTGAGATTTAGCTGACTAAAGATACCTTGTTTTGCCCAAGCTAAATTAAAAAAAGTAAAATACAAACTTAACACAAACTTAACATTGAGCAAACTTTTCGTTAATTTGCATTTGATAGAATTAACTGAACTTCATGATTTGTTCTGGGGGGGAAAATGTTGGACAGGAACTTAGAAGAACGCATCGTCAGAGTCTTACTCTTCATAACAGCTTTTACCGCTGTGTTCAGTGTTTTGCTTATAGGTTTTTTTGTTTTTAAAGAGGGTTCTCCGGTGTTGGTTAAATATGGATTAAGCAATTTTATCTTGGGAACCAAGTGGAATCCAACCAGCCAGGTTTATGGGATTCTTTCCATGATCGTGGGGACAATCTTCGTTACCTTTGTGTCTATTTTGATCGGCGCCCCCATGGGTATTGCTGTGGCTATTTATCTTGCTGAGATTGCATCCGAAAAATTCGCAAGAGTCATTACCCCAGCAGTAGAACTCTTGGCAGGAATACCTTCTGTGGTATATGGATTGTTCGGAATGTTTGCCATAAGAGGGGTTATCGAGAGTATTTCGCGTGGTCCCTTACACAACATTTTGCCAGCTAATTACCAATCAGGGTATTCCATATTAACGGCTGGAATTGTGCTGGCTATCATGATCTTACCTACAGTCATCAATATTTCTCTCGATTCTCTACGGGCTGTCCCCAGGGAATACAAGGAAGGATCTTTGGCTTTAGGGGCTTCTCATTGGCAAACCATTCATAAAGTATTGGTTCCTGCTGCCAAATCAGGGATATTAACTGCTGTCATTTTAGGAATCGGACGGGCTTTAGGAGAGACAATGGCGGTCATCATGGTTATCGGGAATACCCCACTTATCCCTGAATTTAGTTGGACAGGTTTATTTGCGCCTGCCAGATCACTGACCGCTAACATCGCTTTGGAGATGGGTTATGCAGCACCCGAACACCAGCAGGCTCTTTTCGCAACGGGTATCGTCCTCTTTGTATTCATTATTGTCTTGAATTCGATCACCAGCATGTTTGTTCGTAAGGGGGTAAGAAGCTAATGACCAGAGTAGAAAGAAGTCAGAGAATGGCTTTTGGTATTTTAAGCTTTGCTGCTCTTTTTACCGTTATAATTCTTGCTTTAATCATCGGCTACATCATGAAACAAGGAATTGCTCAGATTAGCTTAGACTTCCTGCTGGATAAACCCAGAAAGATGGGATCCGAGGGAGGAATATTCCCTGCTATTTTAGGAACGCTTTACTTGGTCTTGGTAACCATGACTGTTGCTACGCCTATTGGTGTAGGTGCTGCTATTTATTTAAATGAATATACGTCTCATGGCAGGATGACCAGTGTCATTCGTTTTGCGACAGAAGCGTTGGCAGGTATCCCTTCAATTGTATTCGGACTTTTTGGATTTGCTTTCTTCGTGATCTTATTAAAACCTATAACCGGCGGGTGGTCTATTGTTTCAGGTGCATTGACTGGGGTGACGATGATTTTACCAACAATCGTACGGACGTCCGAGGAGGCTTTAAAAGCAGTACCTGATACTCTGCGGGAAGGCAGCTTAGCCTTGGGAACAACAAAATGGCAGACCATTAAAAAGCTTATCCTGCCTACAGCTTTCCCAGGTATTATGACAGGGTTGATTCTATCCATTGGAAGAGTCATTGGTGAAACTGCAGCCTTTCTTTTAACCCTTGGAGGCAGTCTATTAATTCCAAAATCTATCTTTGATGGAGGAAGAACTCTATCTCTTCATTTATATATGGTAGCAATGGAAACGGGTGCGATGGACGTAGCATTCGGTACGAGTGCAGTACTCATCTTCCTTATCTTGATAATTAACTTAACCGCAAGTTGGTTTTTCAGGAAATTGATCAAACGTTTTTCTTAGGGGTGATAAAATATGGCAGAATACTATAATAACGGTAACGGAAAACAATATGCAACCAAAATAAAAGTAGATAGTCTTGACTTATTTTATGGTAATTTCCAAGCCCTTAAGAATATTAACTTGGAGATTCCTGAAAAACAGGTAACCGCTTTAATCGGTCCCTCGGGCTGTGGAAAATCAACCTTCCTGCGAACAATAAACCGGATGAATGATCTGATTAAAAGTGTTTCGATTAAGGGAAAAATAGCGATTGATAATCAGGATATCTACGATCGGGCCATTGATGTTGTAGAGCTGCGAAAGAAAGTAGGGATGGTATTCCAAAAACCGAATCCCTTCCCGATGAGTATTCTGGAGAATGTTGCCTATGGCCCCAAAGCGCACGGTATTAAAGATAAGGCCAAAATATCGGAGATTGTTGAGAAAAGTCTGAACCAAGCCGCACTATGGGATGAGGTCAAAGACCGTTTGTATACATCAGCTATGGGATTATCCGGAGGACAACAACAACGCCTTTGTATTGCTCGGGTCTTAGCGGTGGAACCTGAAGTGTTACTGATGGATGAACCAACCTCTGCCCTAGATCCGTTAGCTACTTTAAAAGTTGAAGAATTAGTTAACGAACTCAAAGAGCTCTATACAATTGTTATCGTAACTCATAATATGCAGCAAGCCGCTCGGATATCCGATATTACTTCTTTCTTCTTAAATGGTGAAATCATCGAAACAGATGTCACCCGAAGGATGTTTACAAACCCCAATAACAAGAAAACAGAAGATTATATCACGGGAAAATTTGGTTGACATTTAGATATAATATTCTGTGATTACTATTTTTGAAGCCATTTTGGCTTCATTTTTCATTTGGTAAATTTTTTAATTTAACTAATTTCATTCCTGAAGTATTTTCGAGTCTTTTTTAATTATTTTTCATTTAGAATAGTTTTGACACTAAGGGAGATATTGGTATATACTGAAATGAACATAAATATCTCACTGATTTTTTTGAGGTGGAAGTTGAAGAAAAAAGCTGCAGTCATCAATCTGGGATGTCCCAAAAATCAGGTTGATAGTGAAGTTATAACAGGATTTCTTAGCCAACGTTTTAGTATTACCACTGAACCGACCGAAGCAAGTATTATCATCGTTAACACGTGTGGATTCATCGAAGATGCCAAAGCAGAATCCATAGAAGTTATTTGCGAAATGGCCGAATTGAAAAATGAAGGCTGTTGCGAAAAGTTATATGCTGCCGGATGTCTTGCTCAGCGCTACGGAAAACAACTATTAGAGGAGATCCCGGAACTGGATGGTGTCTTGGGGGATGGTGATCTGGATAAAATCTTATTATCCATTGATGATAATATTCAATCGAGGATTCACACCACTAAAGAAGTCCAGGATTTTATCTATTCTCATGACATGCCCCGGGTTATTACTGGACCAAAATATTCTGCTTATGTCAAGATTGCGGAAGGTTGTGATAACTGCTGCAGTTATTGTGCTATACCGAGAATTAAAGGAAGATACAGGAGCAGGACCATAGAATCGATTCTGGCAGAAGTAGTAAGGCTTACAGCTGAGGGTGTTAGAGAAGTTATTCTCGTTGCCCAGGATACGACACGTTATGGTATTGACCTATACGGTGTCTCACGTTTGCCCCAATTGCTGAAGGAACTCGTCAAGATTAATGATATTGATTGGATCAGACTCATGTATTGTTACCCTGAGGCCCTGACTGATGAGTTAATACGAATTATCAGTAAAGAACCAAAAATTTGTAATTATATTGATTTGCCTCTTCAGCATGCTGACAATGAGATCTTAAAAAAGATGAATCGAAGAAATACGGTGGAAGAAGCTGAGATCCTGATTAACAAACTGAGAACAGCGGTACCGGGTATTTTTATTCGGTCTACTTTTATTACCGGTTTCCCCGGAGAGAAAGAAGAGAATTTTAAGAATATGCTGCAGTTTATTGGCAGGATGAAATTTGATCGTTTAGGTGTGTTTGCATATTCCCAGGAGGAGAATACGCTAGCTGCTAAGATGAAAGATCAAATTTCACTCGAAATTAGAGAGCAACGAAAGAATGAAATAATGGCGTTGCAAGCTGAGGTGGCCAATGAAATTCAGCAAAAACGCGTGGGCCGGATTTTTAAAGTTATCCTGGAGGAAGAGTTATCCGATCGGAGCTGGGTAGGTAGGACTGAAGGCGATGCTCCTGAGATAGATGGTCAGATTTATCTTCAGGTGCCAAAGGAACAAAAACCTGGTGATATTATCGATGTTCGTATCCTGCAGACTGACAGCTATGATATGCAAGGGGAGGGTCTGGAGTGAATCTGCCTAACATTTTAACTTTAATTCGAATTTTTATGATACCCATTTTTATGGTTGTATTATTACTTAAGGTTCCAGGTGGTAAGACTTATTTTCCCTACCAGGATTATATAGCGGCTGCTATTTTCATCATTGCTGCAGCTACTGATGGTTTAGATGGCTATATTGCACGTAAGTTAAGGCAAGTCACCAACTTAGGTAAGTTTTTGGATCCTTTAGCTGATAAACTTTTGGTATCAGCAGCTCTGATATCATTGGTAGAACTAAAATTAGTTTCAGCGTGGATCGTATGGATTATTCTGGCCCGAGAATTTGCGGTCACGGGTATAAGAGCGATTGCAGCAGCCGATGGAGTTGTTATCAGTGCCAGTAAGTTAGGAAAATTAAAGACGTTGACCCAAGTTATTGCTATTTCAGCTTTGATATTAAGGGATTGGCCTCTTTCTCTCCTGAACATATACGTGGGACAGCCAATGATGTATATTGCCTTAATCCTGACGATTATTTCCGGAGTGGATTATTTATTGAAATCGAGACATCTTTTCAGTTCTAAAATGCACAAAAAGTAGTTGAAATGAACAACAACAGATGAAATCATGTCTGATAACCGGACGATATAGAAACCGGTCTATATAAACTAGAGAGTTTTTCTTCTTGGGAAAACTCTTTTTCTTTGATACCCTGGATATTGCATCTTGGTATTTAGAGCACTGATGGATTTCAAATTCAGAATACCAGTTAATGATGATCACGCGGATAAGGTTTTACGAAGAGTGAAATAATGATGGAGAATGACTTTTGTGGAGGGATGAAGATGCGAGCCGAAATAATATCGACAGGGACAGAACTTTTGCTTGGAAAGACGTTAAATACCAGTGCCTTCTATCTGACGGGGCAACTATCGGGATTAGGATTAGAAGTCGACTATCATACAACCGTCGGAGATAATAGAGAGAGACTGTTAGCTGCAGTTCGTCAAGCTCTGGGTCGTTCTGAGATGGTATTTCTGACAGGTGGACTTGGTCCGACTGCAGACGATTTGACCAAGGAGGTCATTTCCTTTGTTCTGGGCTTAAACATTGATTTCAACAAAGAGAGTATGGATTCTATTAAACAGTTTTATCACCATAAGAAGAGTCTGCCGCCTGGATCTTTGAAACAAGCCTATTTTCCTCAAGGGTCCATCGTTCTTCCCAATGATTATGGTACGGCACCTGGTGCGATCGTGGAGAAAGACGGGAAATATTGTGTGATCCTCCCTGGACCTCCATCTGAAATGAAACCGATGTTTGAGCAATATGCTTTGCCTGAGGTTCAGCGTATTGTAAGCCATAATGATGAGCGGCTCCATGTCCGGGTACTTAAAGTATTTGGGTTGGGAGAATCTGAATTAGAGCAGAAACTGCAGGATCTGATGAATCAAACATCACCATTTCTCACCTTGCTGGATAAACATACTTACATGGATTTAAGGGTATGCGTCAGAGATGGGGATCAAGAACAAGCCCAGCATATCCTAAGCCAAACAGAGGTAATTATCAGGGAACGCCTAGGTGATCAAATATTTGGTGTCGATGAAGAAACTCATTCTCAAATAGTAGGCAACCATCTGCGCCAGAAAGGGCTAACTCTGGCTACGGCAGAATCATGCAGTGGAGGACTTTTAGGAGGCAGGATTACAGCGGAAGCTGGAAGTTCGGATTACTATTTAGGTGGCGTGGTGAGTTATGCTAATTTAGCCAAGGAAAAGATGATAGGAGTTAAAAGTGAAAGTTTGATCCAGCACGGAGCAGTTAGTCAAGAAGTAGCTGTTGAGATGGCAGAAGGTGTACGGAAAAATATAGGAGCAGATTTGGGACTTTCTACGACTGGCATTGCTGGTCCGGGAGGGGGTACAGAGGAGAAACCTGTCGGTTTAGTGTATATCGCATTAGCTCATCCAGGTGGAGTCATAGTTGAAAAAAAGCAATTTTCAGGGAATAGGGAATCGATCCGCAATATGACCGTGGAAACAGCCCTAAATATATTAAGGTTATATCTAATAGGGAATAAGGAATAGATAAATTTCAATTTTTTTACAAAAGTTACATTGACAATTGGTTAATAATACAAGTATAATAGAAACCGAACATATGTTTTGCTTAGAGTAAGAGGAGGCTGAAAGAGTTGGCTGCTCCAGATAAATTAAAAGCATTAGATATTGCTTTAAGCCAGATTGAAAAGCAATTTGGTAAAGGTGCCATTATGAAGTTAGGCGAAGCTTCATCAAGGCTGTCAGTGGAGACTATCTCCACCGGTTCCTTAGCATTGGATCTGGCATTAGGTGTTGGTGGTGTACCCAGAGGACGAGTGATCGAGGTATACGGACCGGAGTCTTCCGGTAAAACAACAGTTGCCCTGCACATTATTGCCGAAGCACAAAAAACAGGAGGAGTTGCGGCCTTTATCGATGCTGAACATGCCTTAGATCCGATATATGCCCGTGCTTTAGGAGTCAATGTCGATGATTTATTAGTCTCTCAACCCGATACAGGAGAGCAGGCTCTGGAGATTTGTGAAGCCTTGGTTCGAAGTGGGGCGATTGACGTTATCGTAGTGGACTCGGTGGCAGCACTTGTGCCACGGGCGGAGATCGAAGGAGAAATGGGCGATTCCCATGTTGGTCTTCATGCTCGACTCATGTCCCAAGCGTTACGTAAATTGACTGGGGCCATCAGCAAAAGCCGTACTTGTGTTATTTTTATCAACCAAATACGAGAAAAAGTGGGCGTAATGTTCGGTAACCCAGAGACAACTACTGGAGGAAGAGCATTAAAGTTTTACTCTTCAATTCGGATGGAAGTTAAAAAGCAAGATGTTATCAAGCAGGGACAAGATGTTATCGGAAATCGGACTAGGGTTAAGATCGTCAAGAACAAAGTAGCTCCTCCTTTCAATTTTGCTGATTTTGATTTGGTTTACGGTGAAGGGATATCTAAAGAGGGAAGTATCATCGATATGGGAGCTGAAACTGGTGTTCTCGTTAAGTCCGGTGCATGGTACTCCTATAACGGCGAACGTCTGGGCCAAGGAAGGGAAAATGTTAAAGATTTTCTCCGGCAACACTCCGATATTGCTGCTGAAATTGAGAGCAAAGTGAGAGAGTTAGTACTTACATCAATTAAGGATAGAAACAGATTAACAGAGGATATGAAAAGTCCAGTTGATCATGACGAATAGTGTTAATACCAATAAATCGGCTATGCATATGGCTTTAACCTACCTTAGTCGCGGGCAGATGTCTGTCGCTCAGCTTAGAAAGCGTTTACAGAATAAAGGTTATACCTGTGAGGAGATTGAAGACACTGTTAATAAGCTTTGTGAATGGAAATATGTTGATGACTATCAATATACTTTAGCCTATATCAAAAGCAAAAGAGACAAGTATTCGAAAAGAAGGACTATGGTTAAACTACTGAAAGTAGGAGTTCCAAAGGAAATAGCCGTAGTTCTTCTCGATGGATTCTATGAAGATGATCTGGAGGAACAAAATTGCCTAAGGTTGGCACGGAAAATCTGGGACGAAGAATGCATAAAGTACGAGAAAAAGCGAAAGGACAAACCTCAGTATCAAAATATCACCCTCGAGATACTCGTTAAGAAAAAAGTCGGTGATAAGCTGTTGATGCGTGGATTCCCGCTAAGTACAGTCAATAATGTACTAAATAATGTAATGGAGAATGACAATTAAAGGCTAATATCACTGGTGAGCTTGACATTATTTACACATTTCATTAAACTAGTAATGATTGGACTTGTTCCTAGTTAATATTAACCTTTAATGGTTTTCTCTTATATAAACTGGCAACTGAACAGCGGTGTCGCGCACTATGGCATTAGTGTAGCAATTTTTAAGAGGAAAATTGTGTCAATAAGGTTATTGTTAAACAGAACTGGTCTGACCAGTTTTTTTGCTTTAAGTGCAAATTAATATTGAAAACAATCATTTAAGGAGGTGAACTATGTGGAATCATCAACTTTATTCGCAATCATTATTGTTTTAGTTGGATTAGCGATTGGAAGCTTGGTTGGTTGGTTAATCCGTAAAACAGTAGCTGAGAAAACAATTGGATCAGCTGAAATAGAGGCTAATAGACTGATACAAAATGCAGAGACAGAAGCTGAAGCCAAGAAGAGAGAAGCAATCGTAGCGGCAAAAGAAGAAGTAATGCAGATCCGTAATGATATGGAAAAAGAGACGCGGGAGAGGCGTAATGAACTTCAGCGTCTGGAACGGCGTTATCTTCAAAAAGAAGAGACCCTGGAAAGAAAGATCGAGACTCTTGAGCGTAAAGAGGAGAATCTACAGCGCAAAGAAGCCGATGTTGAGAAACAAAAAAATGAATTAAATGAATTGATGGTAAAACAAATGGCAGAGTTAGAACGACTTTCTGGTTTAACACCGGAGGAGGCCAAACAACTCCTGCTAAAAAGTATTGAAGAAGAGGTACGTTACGAGTCCGCAATCATGATTAAGGAAATTGAGACCCGAACCAAAGAAGAGGCTGAAAAACGGGCCAAAGATATTATTTCACTTGCTATTCATCGTTGTGCAGCAGACCATGTTGCTGAAAGTACAGTTTCAGTTGTCGCCTTGCCTAACGATGAAATGAAAGGGCGAATAATTGGCAGAGAAGGCCGAAATATCAGAGCGTTGGAAACTTTGACGGGCATTGACCTTATTATTGATGATACACCTGAAGCGGTGATATTATCAGGTTTTGATCCTATCAGGCGAGAGGTCGCCAGAGTTGCGCTGGAGAAGCTTATTCTGGATGGCCGGATCCACCCTGCAAGAATTGAAGAGATGGTAGAGAAAGCTCAGAAAGAAGTGGAACAGAAGATCCGTGAAGAAGGTGAACAGGCTACCTTCGAAACAGGAGTACATGGTCTGCATCCGGAATTGATCAAGCTTCTCGGACGTCTCCGTTTCAGAACCAGCTACGGACAGAATGTATTGAAACATTCCATCGAGGTCTCTCATCTGGCTGGACTCATGGCAGCAGAGCTGGGAGTTGACGTTCAGACAGCGAAAAGAGCCGGACTTCTTCATGATATTGGCAAAGCTGTTGATCATGATACAGAAGGTACCCATGTTGAGATCGGAGTGGATATCTGTAAACGGTACAAGGAATCCTGGGACGTTATTCATGCTATCGAGGCTCATCACGGAGACACTGAACCCAAAACTATTGTTGCTGTTCTTGTTGCGGCAGCGGATGCTGTATCAGCAGCCCGACCTGGAGCACGCAGAGAGACTTTGGAAACATACATTAAACGTCTGCAAAAACTTGAAGAGATCGCAGAAACTTTTGAAGGTGTCGAGAAATCCTATGCTATTCAAGCGGGTAGAGAAATACGTATTATCGTCAATCCTGACCGAATTGATGATGTCCTGGCCCCAAGAGTTGCACATGATATCTCTAAGAGAATTGAAGAAGAACTTGAGTATCCCGGACAGATTAAAGTCGTTGTCATCAGGGAGACACGAGCAGTGGACTACGCTAAATAAAATGTTTGTTACAAAGGAAACATTGACGTATTAATGGTAAAAGCGGGTATTACAAATACCCGCTTTTACTATTATGGTCTTGAATAGTATGTTTTATGTAGCTAAGCTATCGGTAATAGGTTATTATTACTAACGCTATTTTGAAGGACTTTGGTTATTAATGAAGAATTACTATTATTTGAATGTCTAGAATATAATATCTTGTTTTAGGAAAGGATTAATAAGATGGCCGCATTAGATGTAACCAATATGGACTCTAACTATCTGAATTATAGTACAGGGTTACTCGTATCTATATTACTTAGATACCCCGAAGTTGGAACCATTAGTTGCTCTCGGGAAAAACAAGCATTAGTTTTAAAGTTTATTGTCAAAAAAGAATGTGATTTTGAATCATTACAAGAAAAGCTTACCCAAGCACTTGAAATGTTTCACAAGATCGAGGCCCGTACAATGCAACTATTCAGCATAGAAATACATGAACAGGAGTTAGACCTACTGGTCATTACAAGAGATTTGCGCAGTATCACTCAGAATGAAATGAACCTCATTATAGAGATCATAAAGACAGAACTCGGAAAACAGCTTATTACCGAGGAACATACGCTTTATGAGGATGAGATCGTTTTTCAGGAAGAAGTCATTAACCATATGTTAACAGCAATCCGTACCAATGGTACCGAAAATAATATTACTGCTGTACGCGAAGATGGCAGAGTTCTTGTGTTCAATGGTTAATCTGCCCTGAAAATAGCTCTTAAGGTGCCTTTAGAGGCATAGGGGGTCTAATAAATGATTAAACATTTTATAAGACCCATAAATTCTAAGATTTAGTGATTTAATGATCCATGCATTGTCTTTAACAGGACAAAGCTACTTTAAAGGAGATTCTCCTGTTATGCAGATTTTATTTATTGGAGATATTGTTGGGAAACCCGGAAGAGATGCGGTTGCTTTTCTATTACCTGATTTGAACAAAGAGTATAGATTCGATCTTGTTATTGCCAATGCTGAGAACGCATCAGGGGGTAGAGGTTTAACCAAGGATGTGGCCCAAGAATTATTCGACTATGGGATTCATTTCCTTACCATGGGTAACCATGTCTGGGATCAAAAGGAGATCGTCAAATTCATTGATGATGAACGACGCTTGATTAGACCAGCCAACTATCCGAAAGGTGTGCCAGGAAAGGGTTATGGTTTCGTAATCCAAAACGGCATTAAGGCCGGAATCATCAATCTTTCAGGTCGGATATTCCTACAGCCTTTGGAGAATCCCTTCACCATGGTTATGGCCATCATTAATACTCTGGCAATTGAGACACCTGTCATTATTGTAGATTTTCATGCTGAGGCTACTTCCGAAAAAGTTGCTCTCGGCTGGTTATTGAATGGGAAAGCCAGTGCGGTACTGGGTACCCATACGCATATTCAAACGGCAGATGCAAGGATTTTAGATCAGGGGACCGCTTACATTACCGATGTTGGGATGACTGGACCAAGAGATTCTGTGCTTGGTGTTAAAAAAGAAATCGTTATAAATAATTTTTTAACTCAGATGCCGGCACGATTTGAAGTTGCTGGTGGTGTCGTACAACTGAATGCTGTCATTTTGGATATTGATGAAAAAACAGGTAAAGCCCGCCAAATCACGCCAGTCCAAAGAACTGCAAACTAAAATTTATCTAAAAAATGTAGAAGACTGTGAAAACTCAAACAAAAAAAGTAAAAACTAACACCCTAAAAGAGGATTTTTTTTAAACTACTAGAATATTATATACAAATTCGATGGAAATACATGTCAGGATTCAATTAGGAGGTATTAGATAATGGATGTTTTAAAAGTCTCAGCAAAATCAAGTCCTAATTCAGTTGCAGGTGCTTTAGCAGGCGTACTTAGAGAAAAGGGTGGGGCTGAATTACAGGCGATCGGTGCAGGAGCTTTAAACCAAGCCGTTAAGGCTGTTGCGATTGCAAGAGGTTTCGTTGCTCCAAGTGGTCTTGACTTGGTTTGTATTCCCGCGTTTACAGACATTCAAATTGAAGGTGAAGAAAGGACTGCTATAAAACTTATCGTAGAACCCAGATAATATACTAATGATCAGCACCTGTCAATACGAATGGCAGGTGTTTTTTATTTAATCATTACTCTCTGAAAAAGGTTTTACAATGTGCATATATTGGGTTCATTATATATAGTTATACGTAATGGTTCTTAATTTAAGACATAATACTGGAGGAATCAAAATAATGGATAAACTATGGATTGTCGACGGACACTGTGATAGTCTAGGGGATCTGACAGACGGCAAGAGGGATCTCAGGGGAAATAACGATACGGGGCATTGGGACCTTGCTAGAGCGCGTCAAGGACATATCGGCTTGCAATTCTTTGCAGCATACATTGAGAGTGAGTACAAGCCTTTTCTTGCCATTCAGAGGGGTTTGCTGCATCTGGAAGCTGCCCTAAAGTTTATTGATGAAAATAGAGATGAGGTATTTCTTATTACTAACAGAGGTGATATAGATCGCCTGTATACGGATCGTCTTAAGATAAGTAACCAAATAGGTCTGTTACTACATGTGGAAGGTGGTGAGATTTTAGGAGAAAGCTTGGAGATGGTGGATATTATCTACAGGCTTGGAGTAAGAAGTCTCGGGCTGACCTGGAACGAAAGAAATGCAATAGCTGATGGCGTAGGTGAACTGGACAGCCAAGGCGGTCTTTCAAATTTTGGAAAAAGGGTAATTAAGAGAATGAATTCTCTTGGGATTATTGTAGATGTTTCCCATATCAATGAGGCCGGATTTTGGGATGTGATTCAGTGTTCGGATAAACCCATTATTGCTTCACATTCCTGTGCCCGCTCTTTATGTGATCACTGTCGGAATTTAAGAGATGATCAATTAAAAGCGATATCTGAATGCAATGGTGTTGTTGGCGTCAATTTTTGTCAGGACTTTCTGTGTGAAAACGGACAGGCCAATATTGATGATGTCGTCAGGCACATCTGTCATATCGCCGAGATAGCTGGTGTAGACGCAGTGGGCTTTGGATCTGATTATGATGGAATCCCCTCACCCCCATCTGGACTTGATGATGTGTCTAAATTTCCTTATTTAATTGACAAACTCATTCAAAGGGGTTTTTCAAGCTCAGATATCCAGAAAATATGTCATAGGAACTTTGTAAGGGTAATTCAAGATGTGATAAAATAATTTTTGTTAAAATCTAAGCCTAGATCTCATTTAGGGATATAACTCCCTAAGAATTGAGGGAGTCGTATGCAACGCAAAGCAAAATATGAGGCTGATCTCCATTGTCATACTGCTGCTTCTGATGGACTGCTCTCACCAGGAGATACCATTAGGCTTGCAGTTCGAATGGGGCTTCAAGCTATGGCTATTACCGATCATGATACGATCGATGGTTGGTCTGAAGCGCAAGAGGTTGCAGATAAGTTTAAATTCAAGTTAGTAAATGGCATTGAGATCAATACTGATTGGCAAGGAAAAGAGGTTCATATTCTTGGTTATGGTCTGAACGAAAGTGATCCGGTTCTACAGTCTCAGCTCCTAGGTATTCAGGGCATGAGGGTTGAGAGGATTAAAGGCATACTTAAAAAGCTAGAGGTCCTGGGGATGGAATTATCATTTTTTGAAGTGATGCAATATGTCAATGGAGAGTCTGCTGGCCGTCCTCATGTAGCGCAAGCTATGGTAGCACATGGTTTTGTAACCACTGTAAAAGAGGCATTTGATCAATACTTGAGAATTGGTTCTCCTGCTTATGTACCGCGGTACAAATTAACCCCTACAGAGGCTATCAGAATTATCAGGGATGCAGGAGGAGTGGCAGTGATCGCTCATCCCGGATCCAAGTTTATTGAATCAGAGATCCATGAATGGACCAAGGTTGGCTTACAAGGGATCGAAGTTAGTCATCCGGATCATACCTTTGAGGACACAATTCACTATGGGATAATGGCAGAGAGATTAGGACTGATTGCAACCGGAGGATCTGACTTTCACGGACCAGGGATCAAACCTGGAATCGAGCTCGGAGACTGGGGAGTAGGGTTGGAAATTGTGGAAAATATAGAAGAAATGGTCAAAGAGAACAGGAAAAACGGCCGTGAGGGTAGAAAAAAAGAATAGAAAGCGGCAATAACGATCAGATAAAACAAAAAACAGAAAACGACCGAGAAAAATGGGTTTAAGAGTAAACCTAAAAGGATGGTTATTGAGGAGGAAAGGGTCCTGTGAAATTTGCAAAGAGACTAAGCTATTTACAAACGTCAATCTATTCTCAGCTGGATGATTTAAAAATAGAACTAGAGAAAGCCGGCAAGTCATTAATTAGCTTGAGTATCGGAAGTCCGGATCTTGCTCCCCCTCAGGCTGTAAGACAAGTTATTAGTCAACAATCCTTAGAGGATAATGCCTACTCTTATACCTTAACCAGAGGCACTAGTGAGTTCAGAGAAGCTTGTGCTAAGTGGTATAAGATGCGTTTCGATGTTGACCTTGACCCTGAAACGGAGGTCTTGCCGGTATTAGGCTCTCAGGATGGTCTTTCTCATATTTTTTGGGCATTTATTGATCAAGGTGATACTGCTCTGATCCCAGACCCAGGATATCCAATTTATTCTGATGGACTTGCTCTGGCACAGGGCAAAAAGATTCCCCTTCCCTTAAAAGAGGAAAACGGTTTTTTGCCTGATTTTAGCTCAATTGACCCCAATGAAGCTGCCCAAGCCAAACTTATGATTTTAAACTACCCCAATAATCCAACTGCAGCCGTAGCAACAACTTCTTTTTTTGAGCAAGTTGTGGAATTCGCCAGCAAGCACGAAATTACCGTTTGTCATGATGCTGCTTACACGGAACTGGCTTTTGATGGCTACGTTCCTCCAAGTTTTCTTCAGGTGAAGGGTGCAAAAGAGATTGGAGTGGAATTTCACTCTTTTTCCAAGACGTTTAATATGGCTGGGGTAAGACTTGGCTTTGTAGTCGGAAATGCTGAGGCCATAAAAGCTTTAGAAATCATCAAATCCAACATTGATTACGGAACATTCAGACCCATCCTTCAAGCAGGTGTTGCTGCTCTGCTTGGTTCCAGATCGGTAATTTTGGATAACCAACAGACTTACAAAAAGCGAAGGGATATTTTGGTGGATGGATGTGCCGAAGCTAACTGGAAAATCACCAAGCCAAAAGGTTCAATGTTTGTGTGGGCACCCGTTCCTACCAAACAAGAATCTCTGTCTTTCGTCTTTGAGCTTGCTCGGAAAGCAGGAGTGCTGCTAGTCCCTGGCGTAGCGTTTGGACAGCACGGGGAAGGTTATGTCAGGATGGGACTGGTCCAAGATGAAGAAACATTGCAAGAAGCAGTCAACCGGATTAAAGTCTTTTTGAGTGAAAAAGATATAAAACACGATTAATAACATTTTTTGATTAAATGACAAAAGCAAGGCCAGAGTTTTAGTGTTAAAGTCATATAATCTTACTTTTCTTTACAGAAAATAGGATTAAAATAGTGCTTTCGGGTATAGAATAGTAATATAAAATTCTATATTCGGGAGATGGAATAGTGAACACCAACGAAGAAGTAAACTATCTCAAAAAAAGAGTTACGGAACTAGAAAAACAGCTCGATAACCTTCGTCTTAGTCGAAGGGTTTTAATGGATCTCCTCGAACAGATCGAAAAAGAAAAAAATATATTAAGTACTCAGCTTGAGAAAAAATCCAAACACCTTTATCGTTATAAAAAACAGAATTATAGAAAAACCTATTCACAAGAATTTGAATTATTGGAACTCAAGAATTACATCAAAGACCAGGGATAAAAGATCATCAAAAAACTCAGTATCATTTGGACTTACAGAGCTCAAAAGATACTGAGTTTCTTCATTACTCACTAATGACGATTATCGGCTTGATAGAGAATGTATTCTGACGTATTACCGGGAGAATGGTGTTTTTTGATTAATATCTGGATCTCTTCGCAAATACCTGCCTTGGAAGCCAGACGTTTACCCCAGGCAGCATGTTGTTTGTAGATAACAAGTGTTTTACCGAGTATGTTCCTCTGTTTCATGAGTTTATCCTGAATGCCGTATGGCAGATAACCAGCCACAACAATAAAAACCCGCTGCCAAAGGTAGAGCTTAAATAATGATTTTCCACAATCATGTAAGAGAGCAGCATGTATTAGATGATGGAATGAGGTTTCTCCAAGGTCTTGTTCGATCGAATGCTTTTGATGATTGATATCCAGGGCAACATCAATAGCATGTCTTTGTTCGGTGAGAGTTTGCTTGAAGAAAAGCTCAAGTTCATTGGATTGAAGGATAGAATTGACCCAAGCGTATTCGTTATTATCAATTTTAGGAGAAAGTGCATTCCATAATTGTATGAATCGATAAAACATTTCACATTTCCTCTCATCATAAGGCATTTACTATATCTTTACTATATCTTTATTCTGTTGTAAATAAAAAAAATTAATTTTATCTACTAATGCTTAAGGCTTTCTGTTATACTATTTAGACAAGTATTTTCAGGAAGGGGTTTGTTATGACTGAAAAAAGATTTTTAAAAGAGGGCTTAACCTTTGATGATGTACTACTCATTCCGGCTAAATCAGAAGTCTTACCTCGAGATGTTGATGTCAGTACTTACCTTACTCCGACCATCAAGTTAAATATTCCTCTAATGAGTGCTGGTATGGATACTGTAACGACCTCCCGAATGGCGATTGCCATGGCCAGAGAAGGTGGTATTGGGATTATTCATAAGAACATGACGATAGAGGAGCAAGCACTTGAAGTCGATAAAGTAAAACGCTCAGAACATGGCGTCATTACGAATCCCATTTTTCTAAGTCCAAATGACCAGATTCATGATGCTTTAGAAATTATGGCTAGATATCGAATCTCTGGCGTCCCGATAACCGTTGAAGGAAAGCTGGTAGGCATTATCACCAACAGGGATCTTAGGTTTGAGACTCAAACGGATCGTCCAATCGGAGAAGTCATGACAAAAGAGAATTTAGTAACGGCCCCGGTTGGTACTACCTTAGAAAAAGCTAAAGAGATCCTTGTAAAAAACAAGATTGAAAAGTTACCGCTTGTGGATAATGACCTGATGCTCAAGGGACTGATCACCATCAAGGATATTGAGAAGGCGAGACAGTATCCCAATTCAGCTAAAGATGAACGGGGCAGATTAAGAGTTGGAGCAGCAGTAGGGGTCAGCAAGGAGACAATGGAAAGGATAACAGCCTTAAATCATGCCGGTGTCGATGTCATCGTGATTGATACAGCACATGGTCACTCTAAAGGGGTTATTGAAATAGTCAGGACTGTGCGTGAAGCCTTCCCCGAACTGCAGATTATTGCTGGTAATGTAGCAACAGCTGAAGCAACCAAAGATCTTATTGAAGCCGGTGCTAATGCCATCAAGGTAGGAATAGGACCTGGATCAATATGTACGACTCGGGTTGTCGCAGGTATCGGCGTGCCTCAAATTACCGCTATTGTGGAATGTTCACAAGAAGCAGAAAAGTATAGTATTCCTATTATAGCTGATGGAGGGATTAAATTTTCGGGTGATATCGTAAAAGCGATCGCAGCAGGTGCTCAGGTTGTCATGATCGGAAGCCTATTTGCAGGAACAGAAGAAAGCCCTGGAGATATCGAGATTTATCAAGGCAGGAGTTATAAAGTGTATAGGGGTATGGGTTCCATTGGTGCGATGAAGGCTGGAAGCTGTGACCGATATTTCCAAGATAAAGAGCAGAAACTTGTACCGGAAGGAATTGAGGGCAGAGTACCTTATAAAGGGTCGTTATCGGAAACCTTATTCCAAATGATTGGCGGATTACGAGCTGGTATGGGATATTGTGGAACACCAACGATTAACTCACTGCGGAAAGATTCCAAGTTTATTCGGATGACAGCTGCTGGACTGAGGGAGAGCCATCCCCATGATGTCATGATTACAAAAGAATCACCGAATTACAGTTAAACTATCATATAACCTTTGAGATTGTGTAAAATGTAAAGATAACGTTTTACTATTGGAGGCATACTGTGACTATTTGGCAAGCAATTTTAATGGGTATTATTCAGGGGATCGGTGAGTTCTTACCTATCTCCAGTTCGGGGCACCTTGTCTTGGCACCTTGGTTATTTGATTGGGAAGTTCCGGGCTTGACGTTCGATATCGCGCTTCATATGGGTACCTTACTCGCTGTACTTCTATACTTCTGGAAAGATTGGTTTAATTTACTGCGAGCTGCTATTACTGGCAAAGACCATAAAAACAGAAGAATATTTTGGTTCCTTGTTCTGGGGTCGATCCCAGCGGCAATTGTCGGAGTGCTGTTTAATGATATCATAGAAAACACGCTTCGCTCACCCTTAATTGTTGGCGTTATGTTGATTGTATTTGGTATTATACTCTACCAGTCCGATAAGAACATGCAAGCCCGCAGACTCGATACCATGACATGGAGAGATGCACTTTTTATTGGAATTGCTCAGTCCCTGGCACTCATTCCTGGCGTATCTCGTTCTGGAATAACGATGACAGCTGCCAGGATGTTTTCCTATACCAGAGAGGAAGCCGCCAGATTTTCTTTCTTGCTCTCAACCCCTGTCATTTTCGGAGCTGGTGTATTAGAGATGACTAATATCAATACGGCTGAAATAAACTTTCCTTTTATCCTCGGAGTTATTGTATCTTTTCTGGTTGGTCTGTTATGTATCTCCTTTTTGCTCAGATTCCTGAAGAGTAATGGATTCAAACTATTCGTCGGCTACAGGATTATTCTTGGTTTGCTGATCATTGGTGTGTATACATTTATGGTATAAATTGTGTAAATTAATAGTAAAATTATTGTTAACGACATTGTTATCCATAATTCTATAGAGTATTCTAATAAATATAGGTTAGCGTCAGGAGGGGTCATATGCGCCATAAATTTGATGTCCAACTTATGGATCTAAAGAAAAAAATCGTCGAAATGAGTGACTTAGTTCATACTGCAATTGAGCAAGCTATGGAAAGCCTAAAACAAAGGGACTTGGAAATTGCAGAAAAAGTCATTAAAAATGATCAAATCATCAATAACTATGAACGGGAAATTGAACAGCTCTGTACACATCTCGTCGCGACCCAGCAGCCTTTTGCCTCCGATCTTCGCAAGATTGTGGCTAGTTATAAGATAATCGCTTCTCTTGAGAGAATGGGTGATCTTGCTGTCGATATTGCCAAGTTATCGGTTAGAATAGGCCCTGTTCCACTAATTAAACCTTTGATTGATTTGCCGAAAATGGCAGAACTTGTTATTAAAATGATTCATAATGCTGTTGAAGCTTTTATCAACGAAGATGTGGAGTTAGCAAGATCATTGGCAGAAACAGATCATGAAGTGGACCATTACTATAAGCGTGTGTTTACTGAACTCAATGAGATGATGGGAAAAGATGCCGCGCTGGCCGCTCAAGGGGTTTATATTCTACTTACTACACGTTACTTGGAACGAATTGGGGATTATTGTACTAATATTGGCGAAGAAGTTATCTATATGGAGCTCGGTGTTCGAGAAGACCTGAATATGTAACTCTATAGTTGCAAAAGTTAGTGAATATAAAAAACTGTATTCTTTCGAATACAGTTTTTTTTACCTAACCAGTCATTTCCATCCTTACCTATGCGTATCTATTAACAAACTCGTTCAGATGGGGTAAGCACCCCATCTGAATCTATAAAATCAGCAGGGTAGGGGAGGATGTCATTTTGAAGGTTGACTGGAAGGAGATTTGGGAAGCTAATCAGGATATTATAGTAGCATCAGATTTGGAACAATGCTCGGAGGAAAAAAGGAAAGGTTGGCACCTGCCTTCTGGGTTTAGTTATTTTAGTGGTGGAGATCTAAACCTTCGTGTTGGCATCATTGCTTCACAGAGTATGTATAAAGAGGAAGATCTCCTTCTGGGTGGAATTCTCTGGGGGAACCGACTGGGAAATGGCGCAAGGACAGTTATCTATTTTATAGCTCCCGATTTTTCACCTGTTTTTTTAGGAGCTCTGGCTAAGTTAGGGGGTACATTGAAGGCCAAAGCCGTATATTGGAGAGAGAAACTTACACCCAGCCTATATCCTGTTCCAGAAAGGAATTATTATCGTTCCTATCGTTTTGATTTTGGAAGCTTACGACCGGGTTGGGATTTTTGGCAAAGGAGCTTAAATCCGGTTGCCTGGAATCACCTGAAAATAGTTCGAGATTTTTTTGAGGGTCTTACCAAGAGAAGAGTAAGAACTATCTTCTCTAAGAATAAATTATTATTCTCATGGGGCAACATCGAAATTGCAGAGATCAAAAAGAAAGGTAATAAATTTGAACTTTCGACCAAAGTCAAATGGACTCGAAATAAAAACATTTCTTCAAAATTTCAAAAATTGGGATGGGTTGATATCGCCGGAAGTATCAACGAAGAATTCACCAGGGCTATTATTGGGATAATCGAGTTATTGGAGAATATGGAGGTTAACGGAAGCCTGGATAAGGAAGACCATCTTGCTATCAAGCTGATGTATGACCGGGAATTTGTGCCTGATTATTTTGGTCAATATATGGAGTTTCCGTGGTTGCCCAAAGAGAAAAAAGATATTCTGGATACAGAGAAGATATATTTCTTTTGCTTAGATAAGGTAAGCCTCGTTAATCCCATACTGGAAAAACCTATCCATAAGGTAGTTCAATCACTCTTGATAAGTTCCTTACTTGAATATAGTGATCTCTATGATAAAGGAATACCCCAGGATCCCGATCTCAAATGGGATCAAAAAGTATTTCTGTTAACACAACCCGAATTAAAAGATGAATTGCGGCTGTGTTTAAGTTGGCTTAGTGACCGAGAACAATATCCGATCATCTTGCTTCCTGTGGAGTGGAGGACAGAAGGGTTAAAGAGTTTAAAAGGTTTTTCTGATTTTCAGCTGGAGGAATCCTACGGTGATGGGCTCTAAGATAATTGCATTACGCGTAGGGACATAGTAAGATTAAATTGTCAGACTGGTCAGTCTGACAATTATTATCGACGGAGGTTAGCGTGCGGTTATTTATTAGCATTAACACCTGATGAATAGTGTTGTAGAGAAGGGTGTTCGAAAATACATTGTTGTAAACAGTTACCAAATCTAAAATGGATGGAAATAAGAAAGTGAAGCATCAAGCCTTGTAATAATTACAAAAAACATCTGATAAAAAGAAGGATATTATCCTAAAAAGGAGAACATGATGATTATATATAGACATGCCAAGCTCAGTGACGTTGAAGATATTATGAAACTGATCAACCAAAATGCAGAAAAGGGATTGATGCTGCCGCGTACCAGAAGTACCCTTTATGAAGGGATCAGAGAGTTTGTTGTCGCAGTTGAAGACGAGCAGCTGATAGGGACAGGGTCATTACATATTATCTGGGATGACCTTGCTGAAATCAGGGCACTTGCCGTGGATGAGAACCATCAAAGAAAAGGTATTGGGCGCGAGATTGTTGAGATACTCTTACATGAAGCAGAAGACCTTCGTTGCCCTAAAGTATTTACATTAACCTACCAGGTCGAATTTTTTAAACGGATGGGATTTATATTGGTTGACAAAGAATCCATGCCACACAAGGTTTGGAAAGAGTGTATTAACTGTGTGAAATTTCCCAACTGTGATGAAAATGCGATGATTTTGTTTCTGGAATGACTCTCTGGAGGGTGAGATGAAGACGAAACAGATTACAATTCACACCGATGGTGCCTGTTCAGGGAATCCAGGGCCTGGTGGATGGGCAGCAGTCTTAACCTACGGTGAACATACCAAAGAAATCAGTGGTTTTGAAAATAATACAACTAACCAAAGAATGGAATTAACTGCTGCGATAGGGGCCTTAAAGTCATTAAAAGAACCTTGCCAAGTTGATTTATACAGTGACAGTGCCTACTTGGTAAATGCGTTTCATCAGAAGTGGTTTGTGCGTTGGGAAATGAATGGATGGTATAATGCTCAGAAGAAACCTGTCGAAAATCGCGATTTATGGCAGCAATTATTGCAGTTAGCGCAGGTGCATCAGATAACCTGGATCAAAGTAAAAGGTCATTCAGGTAATCCAGGGAATGAGCGATGCGATCAACTGGCGCGAAAGGCAATAGCAGAAGCGACTAACAATCATGCCTAAATTTAACTCGAATTTAAGTCCAAGGCTTGTTTTTGGGAATAATTAAGCTATAATAATCATTAGTGACTGGCAAATATAAGATAATACTGCATAATGTATTATCTTATATTTTGAGGTACATATTATGAAAAATATTAGTTAAATTAATTTGAATATTTAGACACTTTTAAATCCGGTTGACTAATTGTCCAATTCGTTAGATAATATTAGTAATGAAACTGCGTTTTGTATAGTGAAACACGCAATTATATTCTACATTATTCACGGGTTATCGACACATTGTGGCTTCTGGATCAATTTATCGTCCGCAGCCGTAGTGGTGTCATATCTATATTATATTTCATACCAGGTTAATGAAAAATGCATTAACTAGTTATTCTTGCAGTCAAGGCCGTTGTAATCATGGTTAACCTGAGTATGATAATTAAAAAAGTGGAGAGGGGGGAGTACTTCTAAAGTAGAGGAATTACACGACTTTTTGAGTAATGACAAAGTTATGGAACAAAATTTCTTTATGGAAGGGATAATGCATGGCTAAATTTCTAGAGTATCAGGGTAAGGAATGGCTTGGCAAAGCTGGTATGCCGGTTCCCAAAGGTAGAGCAGCATCTACCCCAGAAGAAGCTAAGCAAGTTGCTGAGTGGATTGGTGGACCTGTAGCAGTTAAAGGTCAAGTACAAGCTGGTGGACGTGGTAAAGCCGGTATCGTTAAACTGGTTAACACTCCTGAAGAATGTCAAGCTGCAGCAGCTGAGATTCTTGCTAAGACAGTAAAAGGTCTTCCTGTTCGTCAAGTTTTAATTGAAGAAAAACTTGACATCAAAAAAGAGTTTTATTGCTCAATCGTTATCAACAATGCAAGAGAAGCACGCAGCCCAATGATGATGTTCAGTACTGAAGGCGGTATGGACATTGAAAGCGTGCCTGAAGAATTAATCTTCAAAGTCAATATCGATCCTATTTTTGGTTTCCAGATTTATGATGCAGTTGATCTCTGTGTTAAAGCTGGAATTCCTGATAAGGACATTAGTAAATTTGCGTCTTTCTTAACAAAATTGGCTGCAGTTCATAAGAAGTATGACTGTCAGACGCTGGAAATCAATCCTTTTGTTATGACCGGCAGCGGTGCTTTAATCTGCGCTGACTGCAAAATGGAAATCGATAACAGTTCTGTAGGACGTCATCCAGAGTTCAACATCAAGATTGCTCGTGACCTTCCTGGCGAAGTCACTGAGCTTGATATGATCGGCTGGAGTATCGAAGAAACCGATGCTCGTGGAACCGGCTTCCTCATGAACATGAGTTATGATGAAGTAAGCCCTGGTCATGTTGGCTACCATCCTATCGGTGGTGGTTCAGCTATGATGGGTCTCGACGCCCTGAACCAAGTTGGTTTAAAACCTGCCAACTATGCTGACACCAGTGGTAACCCCGTTGGATCCAAAATCTATCGCGTTGCAAAATGCGTTCTCTCTCAACCCAACATTGATGGTTATCTGCTCGGTGGTTTCATGATGGCAAACCAAGAGCAATGGCATCATGCTAATGCAATGGTTAAAGTTCTTTGGGAAATTCTTCCTCAAAGACCTGGTCTTCCATGCGTACTGCTCCTCTGTGGTAACAGAGAAGATGAATCTCTCGAAATCCTGCGCAAAGGCTTAGCAGAACTCATGGCTGAAGGCGGCCCTGGCAAGAGAGTTGAAATCTACGGTAAAGAGCATGTAACAGATACTAAATTTATCGGCGAAAGACTCGCTGCTCTGGCTAAAGAATACAGAGCTGAGAAAGAAGCTCAAGGAAAGTAGGGAAATACTGTGCTGGAAATCAAGGAAAAAAGCTGTACTGTAAAGATCGATACCAGCAAGTGCGACACATGTGAAACCAAAGCATGTGCAGCTGCATGTAAGAAATTTGCAAGAGGTTTACTGCAAATCGTTGATGGAAAACCTTCTGTTGAGCATTTAACTGCAGATGAAGTTCTTCGTCTGGGTACAGAATGCCTGGCTTGCGAGATTGCATGCAAATTCGAAGGCAATAAAGCGATTTACATTGATGTTCCTGTTGAAGGACTCGATGAGTATGTTGCTAAACGTGGTTTGGCCTAGTATAACTTGTCTAGTATCGAAGAGTGATACAGAGCAAAAACTAAAATGAGGGATAAGTAATGGGCATATTGATTAATAAAGACACGAAGGTAATCATTCAAGGTATTACCGGTCGTGAAGGATCCGTAAGGACCAAATACATGAAGGAATATGGTACAAAAGTTATCGGCGGAACCAGCCCTGGTAAAAAGGGTGAAGAAGTTCAAGGCATTCCTGTTTACAATACTGTAAAAGAAATTGCCAGAGACCAAGGTGAAATCGATTTCAGTGTTATCTTTGTACCTGGTAGTGTATTAAAGACAGCTGTATTTGAAGCAGCTGATGCTGGTGTTAAAAATGTTATTCCTTGCGTAGAAGGCACTCCGATCCATGACATAATGGAAATGGTTGCTTACTGCAAGATGAGAGGAACAAGGCTCATCGGACCTGGCT
>CAYZDF010000029.1:0-34911 GCA_964477085.1 uncultured Gracilibacteraceae bacterium
TACTCAAGGCATGTTGAGACCGTAATCCTGTTGTAACGACAGAATGCCTGATGTGAAGCTGGGTTGCATTTTCTAATGCTGCTATTTTTGCTGTTTTATTTTGCGAAGAATTAGCATATAATAATATCAGCAAGGAAAGAGGTGATCTTATGCCAAATATTAAGCCGGTTTCAGATTTGAGAAACTATAACGAGGTTTTAAAGGATGTTGCCGTGGGAGAACCTGTTTTTTTGACTAAGAACGGCAGAGGAAGGTATGCACTTGTTGATATTGCAGATTACGAGAAAACGAAGGCAACTATTAAGTTGATGAGCGAACTTGCTAGGGGACGGAAATCAGGCGAGGAAAAGGGATGGCTTTCACATGAAGATGTGAGAGCACATTTCAAGGAGAAGAAAGATGAATAAACTGCATTTTTCTCCGGAAGCTCTAAACGACCTTGATGAGATATGGGCATATATTTTCGAAGACCTGCAAAACTCCATGGCTGCCCAGAATACTGTGGCGGGCATTCTGGATACCATTGAGAAGCTACGGGGGTTTTGTGAAATGGGGCCTCCTTTGTCCTTAGTTACAGAGATTGAAAGCAATTACCGATTTCTTGTTTGCAGAAATTATATCGCCTTTTACCGCTTTAATGGAGATGTAGTTAGTATAGATCGCATATTGTTTTACAGACGCGACTATTTACGTATCTTATTCGGAAATACATCGGAAGACGAAACGGAATAAGAATAATTGCCGCCAAGGCCCCACCAGGCTCTAGCGGCATCTTTTTTGTATCCTCAAGTCTTTTTGGAGGTATTTCTCTGGATGGTTTTGGTTTTGTTAACCGTGTACCAAACCCTGAAGAAGTAGATAAGGTTTATTTGGGAAATAACATTGAGCAGTGGGCTTATTATGAAAAGAAAGTATGAATATATAAACATATCTGTAACGGATAATAGATAAAACCACAAGCATTATGCTTTAAAACAATTTTACTTCCCTGATTAAGTGGCTTGATGAAAAGGGACATTATAAGAAATTTTCACTGTTATTGGACGATATTGAATCTGTCGAGCTGGAAAAATTCGAAAAAAGGATGATAGTAAATAGTGCAAAAAATCAGGTAAAACAGTAATTCCTAAGAAGGTTGAAATTAAAGAGCGTGAAGTGATTGAGGAATTATTAAATATCGGTTCGAGTAGGGGCTACAATAACGGCAATATGGTCATCGTACGCTTCTACATTTGAAATGGTACTAGTAAAAGCTCCTGGGAAAGTCATGTAAACATTGATACAGCTATTTCAGAAAAATTTAATGGATATCTAAGGGAGTTGGAAAAGAATTAGGCAATATTTAATGAGAAATGGTTCGGTTTCGAAGACCGGTTGTGATTTCTCTGCTTGGTGGCTTTGTTTTTTGAATGATGGGTAAAGAGAAAGCGGTTGACCTTTATTATTACATATGTAATAATAACTACAAATGTAATAAAACAGAGGTGAGATCATGTCTGAGATACCAAAGATTTCAGAAGCTGAGTGGGAAGTAATGAAAATATTTTGGGCTAAGACTGCACCTTGTACGGCCAATGAAATTGTTGAAGCATTAAGTGGCTATTCAGACTGGAAGCCTAATACGGTGAAAACAATGATTACGAGGTTGGTAAAAAAAGGCGCTTTGGGATTTAGAGAAGAGCGAAGAATATATCGTTACTTTCCTTTAGTGACCGAAGATCAGTGTATCAGGTCGGAGACCAAATCCTTTCTGAAGCGGGTTTTCGGTGGGGCGCTAAAGCCCATGCTGGTTACCTTCCTTCAGGAGGAAAAGCTGTCCAGGGAAGAAATTGAGGAGCTTAAACGTATTCTTGAAGAAAGGGAGCGGTGAAAATGGTCTCTGTATTTAGCTTGCTTCCTGTATTTGATTGGGTCCTTTGGACTTCTGCCAAAGTCAGTATCTTAATTATTGTTCTGCTGCTCATAAAATCACTGTGCAAGCACAAGCTGGCAGCAACTTTTAATTACCTGTTATGGGCTGTAGTCATCGTAGGCTTACTGTTGCCTTGGACACCGTGCAGTTCATGGAGCATTTATAATTTTACCGAATCTTTTACCCAAAAAGTAACAGCCGGGAGTATGAGCTATTCTCTTGACAATAATTTTCAGCATGGATTGAGCGAAATCACAATTGTCTCGCCGGTGACAAATTCTGCCGGTATCGGTAATTTTAATCCTGCTGCAGGCGAATCGCAGCCACAGTACGAATCATCAATCCTGTGGTCCTTTGCTGTTTCCCCCTTAGCCCGAAAACTGCTGTTGATAACTTGGCTGTTCGGTATGGTTGTCTTTCTTGTTTCCACAGTGGTTATTAACAAAAGGTTTTCCCGTTCCATTCGGGGACAAACTTTACATCATTGGTTTGTCTTAGCCGGGTTGGAAGACGTAATCGAAAGACTGAACATTAAGAGAGACATTCCCTTAACTTTCACGACGGCAGTGGGGACTCCCTCTTTGTTCGGCTTGTTTAGTCCAAGAATACTATTCCCGGAATCCTTGACTGACTTTTTCACCCAGGAACAACTGAAGTTTATTTTGGTTCATGAATTATTGCATTATAAGCGTAAGGATATTCTTGTCAACTGGCTTATGCAGGTTCTGTTAATTCTGCACTGGTTTAATCCTCTTATCCGGTATGCCTTCCGTAAATTGAGGGAAGACCAGGAGCAGGCTTGCGATACTATGACTTTACGATATTTCGGGCCGGATAATTCCAAGGGATATGTCGGTACCTTAATAAAACTGCTGGAATGCTATGTCAGACCGCTAAGAATGGCAAACCTTACGGGCCTTTCTGGATCAAGTTCGTCGCTAAAGCGCCGGCTTACGAACATAAAAAATTATTCCAAGAGCTCTTTTGCTTTTACCTCGTTTATGCTAGGAGTTGTCATTTTAGCTTCTTATGTTACGCTTGCCAACGCTGATATGCCCCTCGGAACAGAAAACGATAGTCTATCGTTGCCGGCGTCGGCTACCCAAATCACGGAAAATCAAATCAGGAAAATTCCGTTCCCTTATACGGAACGTTTTGCTAATGGGTCGGAACAGTGGGTATTGGAGAAGGACACATCCAAGGATACAACGAATCAATTTTTACTGAAGGTATTACTTAATGGCAGGGAGAAGGCCACCTTCCCTTTCAAGACAACCGGTGTCAATCAGAAAGCCGGGAAAATAAGGTTAGACGGCAAAGATTACGCCGTTATCAGCATAACTTTAAACAATGATCAGACTTCAGGTTGGGTAACCTTAAAGGTTTTGTCCGTTGTACCATCATCCGTTCAAACGGTTAGTATCAACGATGACACACCTGCCGGAGATTTTTGGAGCCCCAAGAGCCAACAAAAAGTATTGGACCGGGTGTCTACGTGGTTAAATGATGCTAAACCTTATACGGCAGCCATTCCTTCTTCGGAATCGGTTGACAATATTGTTCATCATAATATAGGGCCGTCTGCCCTGCATATTACCGGCGCAGATAATATGCAAACCCTGATTTATCCTGCATGGTACGTCCAAACGGGAGGACAGGAAGCCGATGCCCGTTCCATCGGCAATTATATTCATTACCGGCAGGATGTTGTCGTCTTAATCGAAGCGCGAACCAACTATATATCCTATTTGGAATCCGCTCCGCTCTATAACTGGCTGAAAAACGGGGAATGGAAAACGGAGTTCAGTCAAAATCCCGCCCTCGTTCCGCTTTACCGGACCAACGGGGATGGCCTGACCTATGGGACCGCTGCCTGTTCCTGGATTTATGGAAATCCTAAGCCGGATCTAGTTGCTGCCGAAAGACCGGACGGCACTTCAGGCTATGTAAAATATGAGGACCTTATGGGACCACAGCCAAAAACACCTGAGGAAGCGGTGCAAATGCAAAAAGAAGGCAAATTCAACAAACGGGAAATTCCATTGTACGCTGATGACGGCAAAACGGTGATTGGTTCATTTTAATGATAATCCAGGCAGCGGAATAATAAAAATAATAGTAAGGAGACATCTATGGAAAAAAGCGTAAAAAATTCATTGTTAATATTTTTTATTGCCTTATTCGCTCTCAGTTTTACTGGTTGTAATAATACACTAACGAAAGACGCGACTGATAATACGTTTGAACAAACAATAGAAGAAAAGCTTAACAATATTACGAATCCAAAGAAGAGTGAAGTTTCATTATCATCTAATCCATACGATTATATTAAGAATCCGGATGCGGTTGAGGATTATAAGTATATTGTAGCGCAAGGGGAAAAGTCCTTGAATTATATGCTCAACAAATTTGCCGCTAGTAATGAGAATGGATTAAAGGAATATATTATGGCAATTGCTTGTTCTGCAATACTGAAAGAAAATACTTCTTCAAAAAAATGGGTTACAGGCCGGGAATGGTATGAAAATTATATCCGGCAAAACACTAACTGAGCTTTAAAGTAACAGCATTCTTCTGAGGGGTGAGGATATATGCGAAAGAAATATGTAAAATTAATTTTATCAGTTATTATTACCATATTAATCAGTGGCTGCAGCTCCGGCCAAATGCCGGACGAAAAACCGCAAGATTTTGCTTTTATTCTCAAGTACGGAATAGGAGCTCACAATGAACTTAATACAATAGAGGGTACATTTACCAAGGACTTAATTTTATCAGGAACAACAACGATACCTTTAGAACTATCCAACGATGAATTAAATATGATCTATAACGAAATGTGCAAAATCAATATTAAGAGCTATCCTGAAGAATTTAGACCGGATTACGATTCAGCTGTTAAACGATGGGTTACTCCCTGTGAAACCTATGAGTTATTGATAACGTATAACGGGAAAGAACATCAAATCGTATGGGTAGACAGCAGTTTATCGGAAAAAACGGAAGCGAAGAATTTGCGTGACCTGATTAGTCTAATTATATCTATAATAGAAAACAAGGAAGAAGTTAAAAAGCTGCCGGAACCGAAAGGCGGATATCAATAAAGTGCAAAACGGTAAGCTTACTCTCCGTTATGCGATTGCCGTCAGTACTTAAGGCGGTTATTATTAGGCCGCGAGACACTGTTTGCTGAGAGCCGGAACATTTGATCAGAAAGGTTGAGGGTTGTGCCAAAAGCTATAAGGGTTCTTATTCTAATTTTCCTTATTATTTCTTTAATTGGTTGTTCTAATATACAGAATAAAGAAGGAAGCAATAATACTTCAGATAAGCAGGCTGAACAGGCAAATGCGAATATTAATACTTCGGAGAATTCCAACGAATCTACAGAGCCGGAATCAGATGCTGCTAATTCCCAAAAGGTTAAAGTCAATGATTTCGCTTCTCCGGATAATACTTGGGGGGTCAGATTATACGCCAAAACCTTTGAGAGCGGGCTGCCTGGCTATAAATTTATGCTGCTCAATAATGGAAAAGAAGAGCCATTTCCACAGCCAATTGAGTTTGATAGGGAGGATTTAATGCTTACCGATCCCGTTATTTGGACAACAAACAACCGCGTTGTTATTAATGGGGAATGGGTTTTTGATCAAAGTAATAGCAGCCTGAGTCAGATGGCTCCTAAGCTCGATTGGGTTTATACCTATTCCTTCAGCCCGGATAAGAAATATTTGGCGCGCTGTGAGAAAAGTGACAACAATAACCAATTCGGGATGGATATCAGATTGTTTAATCTTGAAAACCTAAGCAACAAGACGGTGTATTTTTTTCCGGGGGCGAAAGTTTGGACATCCGGCGTATCCTTTTCAATAGCCTGGACCGACAATGAATCATTTATTTTTGATGGAAATCTTGATGAACAACCGACAGTCTTTCAGTATTCCCTGACAAGCGAAAAAGTGGAAACATTAAGATCAAAAGCGTGGTCTCCGAAAGCTTTTCCTGATAGTCCTTTTATATCATTTATTCCGGTTGCTAATTATTATAAGCATGCCGAGGAGATCATTGTCCGGGAAAAAGGAAGCAGAACAGAGATCCGTATTCCCGGTCAAGGTGTTTTGTATTGGATTGACCAGAATAGATTCATATTAATCTATGGAGGTGAGATAAGCGTTTATAGTATTAATAAAGATTTAACCTATTCCAAGAAGTCAATTAACGAGCACTTTTCAACTCCGGTTCTAATTGATATGAAAAATAATTGTCTGCAGATTAAATATCTCAAATTCAAAGACGATAACCAATTTTTTGTAGAAGATGAAACAGTTGTGCTTGATTCTTAAGCTTGTTTCATTAACATATTTTCACAGTTAAATATTTTGGCATTAAATGTAGATAAAGAACATTAACTAAGTATGCGGTTTATGACCTGTAAGTGAAGCAAAGAAAAATACTGTATGAGCAGTAAGTATAGGGCCTTATTAGGGAAAAAGTAACAGGGAGGATAGAGATGATAAAGTTAAGTGAAGCTTTTAAGCAAAACAGGCTGCTCATTGGCATCGCTTTGGTAGTAGTTATTGGGGTTGGAGGCGCTGTGCTCTGGGCTAAAAACACAGATAATACTGCCGCTAATGACAATAGCGGAGCTGTTGACGTTGTAAAGCAGCATTTGGATGACATGAAAAATGATTTTGGCGTTATAAGCTTTTCCGTCAATAGTGTCCAAGAAGTTCATAACGCCCAGCATATTAAAAATATCCTTGCCAGTGAAGTCGCCGTACAAATGGGACTGAAAAAAGAGAATATTGCTTTGGTCGACGCCTATGTCAATGCTCAGTATGACGGAACCAAGGTTTTTTACAACAGCGGAGAGAACCAGTATATGGGATTTAGGCTAGTCCGCAAGGACAAAAGCAGTCCCTGGATCATAGCGGACTTCGGGCAGGGTATAGGCGGAATTTCGTTCATTGATTTCCAGAATCCCCACCCGGAGAGGAGCGCGGAGCTTTATGTTTGGAAAAATAAAGAGCTTACAGGAAATGACGATACCTATTTTACGGTATTGGACAATGATTTAAAATGTATCAACAAAAACAAGCCGGAAAGCGAGATTTATGACCTGGCTGTGGCGACCGATAGCATTGATTCCGTAAACTTAAGACTAGCAGGAATCCCGAACCTGACCCATCTATTGGTCTATCAAATGAACACCACCGATTTCACAAAGCAGGAAATGTCTGACATAGCGGATAAAATTATCATTAATGCCGATAATCATACCATAAGCATAGGTCTTTGGGAGAAAGGAAAAATACAATGAATGGAGTGATCACGAACGGGGTGGAGTTCAACTTAGCTGTCAAGCCTTTTCCGGATGGGGCGCAAGTCCCAAATTAAAGGAGGATAACCATGATTTCCTTATTCGGTAAGAGATCCTATAAATGGTCGGTTTTATCCTTAGCGCTGATACTGGTTTTAGGCGCTGTGCTGCTGACCGATGCCCAAACGGTGGACGGCAAGGATACGGAGGATGCACGCCAAAGAACAAACGCTTTCCTGCAGGAGGTAGACAAGGATGTTGCCGGTTCTTTCGGTCTGTCTTTGGTTGATTTGAAAAAAGCTGATGAACAGACCCTAATTGATCAACAAGAAGATTCGTATGCGTCAACCCTGCTAGATGTTTTAGCCCAGGTGAGAAGAACGCTGGATTACGGAGATATAAGACCGAGCGTCTATTTAACACAGGACGGGCAGAACGGCTACGTCCTGCAGAAAAAAGCCGACGGCACCAATCATTTATATACGATCGCTTATGATCAGGAATGGGCCATTGTTACCACCGACAGCGCTCCAGGCCGAAAGATGTCCAAGGTTATTGACGAAAACGACGATAAGGTATATTCCTCGCTGACGGAGGTCCAGCTTAAGCAATATTTGAAAGAGAACAAGATATCGCCGCTGGCGGTTCAGAACATCGGTAATTTTACTGTCGTGCTCTATAAAATCAAACGTGAAGATTTAAGCGAGCAGGAAAAAAATATTGTTCCGGAAAACATCAGCGTCCTGACAAAGAAGCGGCGTCTGACCGCCGATCAGGAGGGCAACATCATTAATGACGGCGGCGGGGGCGGAGGCGACAACTCGGCTATCGTACCCGTTTCCATCGGCTTAAGCGGTGGCGGTTCCCAGTATGGCCGCATCCAGTATTCTACGGTGATCATTAATGACAGTAATCTTTTAAAAGATGCTTCTATGATAACGTGCTATTACGTCAACGACATAACAACAACGGCACCGGTTAATAATCAGAAAGCTTTCATTATTCCCTTGCCTCAGGAAAAGGCGGAATTGATCAGGATGGAAGCAAGGCAATTGACCAATGTGATTATCAGCGACAAAAACGGGAAAGTGCTGTTTGATAATAACGAATGGACAAAAAATTCCCATAAGGAATAATAACAAACGCAGTATCATTTTTGCTGAAAACAAATATCAAGATACCAAATTTGAAACCAATGGTTGCTTGCATTAGGATATTTAACGCTTTACAGGGAGAGCATCAGCAGGATGCCGCTTGCCTGCCTATTTTGGAACCTGGATCATAAAGAAAGAAATTCCCACTCCTAATGTCAGCGCCTAGTAGGGAACAAATTAACGTTATCTTGGTCAGAAGATAAACGTCGGCGCAAAGCAAATCGTTACCAGTCAAGGAACGATTGAGAATCCGGTTTATAAGGAAACCATCTTGACGAATGACGACATTTACGTTAATTGGCGGATACGGTTGAGTAACTTGGGAGTCACAGATGATACGGTGACGGAAATCGATGTCGCCAATTATCGGCATGAAACGGAAAACGGAATCGGATCGAGTTATATCCTTACAAACGACAACCGTCTGTATACCAATATTGGTGGCGTTTTCTTTGAGCTGGGGAAATAGTAAAAATCTTGAAAATCTTAGCTGATAATTTCTATTAGTATAATGAATTAGATAAGTCTGAGGTAAGAATACTCATGTGGGCTACTTGGAGATGGATAATTCTAACACTAGCTAATGACACGTAGAACTCGCTTAGTATTCCCTCGGACGAGATGCACTTAGTACTGTTCTAATTTTCGTCTTTTAGCTAAAAGCATTTTATTAATGGACATTGCGCGTTTATAGGAAATATAACAAAGTCCCATTCCCAGAAACTCTGCAATAAGGAGCACTGCAGCCAAAAGAATCAGGGAAAACGGCCTCCCTATTATCGTAAAATAGATAAATGGAACAAGTGAAAGAACACCTATGGTAATAAAGACAATAACAAAACAGAGCAGAACATTTTCCTTTTTTGCATATAGGACTAAAAACAGATATCTTGATACAGTACCAATCAGAAGACCGATAATACCATCCCGGATTAAAACTTGGGTATATTCAGGACTGTAGGTTGTGATGGTGATTTCAACAAACCCAACAATTATTCCAATCAAGGAAGATATGAAAAGATTAATAATAAATTCGTTAAGTTCCCTTTTCATGAGCATCATCCTTACATATTGAGGTAATCTTTAAAAATATTTATATAATTTCTGGTTACAGTAATATCCGGCTGATTTTTCCTCATCTTCAACAGAAGAGTCCTGTTAAACCAGGGGACAATTCGGTCAATAGCATCGATATTTACTATATGGGACTTGCTTACCCTGACAAAGCCTCTCTTGCCAAGCCTTTCCTCCAAGGAAAAGAGCTTTTCCTTTACCCTGTATTTACTAAAACCGTCTGTACAAAAAACATCCTTACCTAGTGCTTCAAAATATAAGATATCTGAATACCCGAATATCTTGTATTCGTCATTATCGGATTTGACAGTTACAATATCCTGCTGGTCAGTCTCCTTGTGAGACAGACGGTCAAGCAGAAATATCAAGGAATCCATGGAAGCAATATCAAAATAAATCCCGGTTTTGCTGGGTGGAAGTTCGAAGCCCTTTTCAATGATTACAATATCGGCATTGTCATCTATAAATAAATGACGAGTCTTAATAAACTCTTCCAGTAAGATTTTAATGTTTTTTGAACAAATCAGGTTAACTTTCATAATTCCTCTTTACTTGTATACGTTAATTTAACTCTCAGGCATTAGATTTGGGATTAATATGGAACAGACAATACCGACAGCAACCAACGTATTAGATAACACGATAGCTAAGGCCCCATATCCTGCAGTTAATACAAGCAGAGAATTTATAAGATATATACTTGCCCAAATCCGGGTAATCAGGATGTTCACCTCAATAAACAGTGGAGAGTCTTTAAAACTCTTATCATAGGCTGCCCTCGCATCATACATTGTATAAGGCTTTCTCAGTGCAGCTGTCACGAAACCTGTTAAGAAAAGCAGCACATAGGAAAACAACGCTTTTTGTTCGAGGATCGCAGGAAGATTGTAATAAAAGTATAACATGTCTGACACCAGGAAGTAAGCTGTTAGAACGATAGTCATTATGCCTGTGTTTTTTGTGATAATCCTTTCATAAGGAGGATAAATGTAAAGCCTGTACCAAGTATTAAAGAGTATTCATTGGGTATTGACCACAGGAGGATTAACGGGATAAACCCGGAAAATACGGATAAAAAGGCTTTAAACCCGCTGGACATGGTTAACTCATCTCCTTCTCGAGAACCGTGTGATGCGCTGACAGCATATGCTTATACATATTCTTCTGTACAGATTTTCGGAATTCTTTCTTAGTCATAAAATAGCGCATTAAGGCATTCTGAAGTCTGTTTTTCAAGGGAATCCGACTGTTCAGGTACCCATGTTTTTTGTAATACCGATAGTCAGCTAGGAAAACAGCTCCGTTGAAGCCCCTAATCATTTCTGAAAAAACACTCTTCAAACCTACTCCCAGGAAGTTGGCGGGCCTTATATATCCTTTCTCTGAAAAGTAAACTGCTTTTTTCAAAAGGGTATAAACAGCCGCATCGATTATGGCGCTGTCTTCAGCCTCATCACTGATTAATCCTGCCAGGTTGGAGCTTTCTTGATGGTACAGTTCAAAAATCTGTTTGAGGTTATAAAGGTTGCTGATATTACCGGATATCATATAGCCGAATTGCTTGCCTTTAAAGTAGGGGACATGATTATAGGTAAAGCTTCTGTCATGATACAGTTTAAAGAGAGAAGACAAATACCTGTCCTTTATTTCTCCGGCATAGATAATGATATCTGCCTGATCAATGACATAATCGAGAAATTCCCTATAGCCGTCCTTATAGGTGCAGGTATTGTCATAACCGCACTGGCAGCAGCCCATACAGTAGCCTTTAATGTTGACATCCCTCAAGTTTTTGACTTCAATCTTTCCTGATGCTGCATAGCTTAATTGCTTTATCATTTCATTCACATTGTTTGGACCGTTGTGAGCATCCGTGATGACGATGATTTTTTTATCACTAACAACCTGAGGTCCTGACTCTCCAGCAAGATACTGAAATACAGATTTTTTTAACGGAGCATTTTGCCGGGTGGTGGTCAGTCCTTCTCTGACATGCAGATTGATTTCGTCATAAAAATCAATTAATTCCTGTTGGCGTTTTTGATTAGGAAGATCATCCATATGATAGGATAAACCATCGATATAGTTCATTTGCAGGTCGTCGCAAATACCATGCATATACTCGTGAGCGTTATTATCAGCAAAATGGACGGAAGTTGAAAATACAGCAGTGAATTTGTTCTTGAAATAGGTTTCAAAGCTATATTCAAAGATCAATTCAATAAAACGCTTATAATGAGCCGGTACGAGTAAATGGTATAATGGAAAAGCCCATAGGATAACATCTGCATGCTGTATCCGTTCACAAAGATCCCTCATTGTCGAGGAATCCTTTTCATATTTCTTGAGTTCACTGATGATGTGGATATATTCGAAGCTGTCATTGGTTTTTTTCAACTCAAGAAATTTGATGGATTGAAGCGTGACGCTGTTTTCCTTTTTGGGACTTCCGTTTAGTATAATAAGTTTCATAAAGATCCACCAGCCTTTACTTTTGCTTTTTTATGATTTGATTATAATCAGTAACGGAGGCGGGGTCATCTGAATGAGAATAACATACACTATTTAGGGCACAAGATACATTCAGGATATGTACCGGAAGAAGTGCACCTGTTTATCATCATTAGTAACTTAAGCCCATTGCATCGGGGCTTTTTTGTTCGCCATTTTAATGTATCATACTTGAAAAGATTATTGACAGTACTAAACGTGCTTCGACAAATTCTTCTTTAATTAAGTGATATTATGTTAAAAAGGGATTTTTTGATTAATGCGGTATATTATTTGGGGGTTAGCATGAAAAATAAATTTACTGAATTAGTTGATATCTCTAAACTTCAAAATCTAATGAAAGGATTTTATTCAGTAACAGGTATTTTATCGGCGGTTCTCGATACTGATGCAAATATTTTAATTGCTGTAGGGTGGCAAGATATATGTACAAAATTTCACAGGGTAAATAAGCAAACCGAACTCTTATGCAAACAAAGCGATTTGTCAATAAAAAAAGATATAAACACTAATTTTGAAACTTCAAAATCAAATATTTGTTATAAATGCGGAAATGGACTGGTTGATGTAGCCTATCCAATCATTATTGACGGTGAACACCTAGCCACAGTATATACAGGACAGTTTTTATTTGAAGAGCCGGATATAGAACAATTTCGCAGACAGGCAGAAAAATATGGTTTTAATGAAGAAGAATATATAAAGGCATTGAAAAAGGTTCCAATTTATACAAAAGAAAAAGTAGATTCAATTATGAATTATGTTAGACAATTAGCCGAAATGATGATACAAATGGGTTTAGCAAAGCTTCGGCTTATTGAATCCCAAAAAAAGGCTATGCAAGAAAGTGAAGCCTTAGTTGAGGAACTAAGAAAAATGGATCAAAATAAAAATCAGTTTCTTAGCATGCTTTCCCATGAGCTCAGAAATCCGCTGGCTTCAATCATAATGAGTCTCTCTTTCCTGGATCAACTTCCAACCTACGATAAACAGGCTCAAAGGGCTGTGAAAATTGCTAAACGGCAAGGAGAACAGCTTACCCGTTTAGTTGATGATCTACTGGATGTTACGCGAATCACCCAAAACAAAATTATACTAAAAAAAGAACGCGTTGAACTCAATAGACTGGTTCAACAGGCTGCGGCTGATTATCAGGGGCATTTTACTGAAAAGGAAGTTGCCCTGGAAATCAAATTAAGCTACGATCCGATATATCTGGAAGCGGACTCAGCACGTTTGTCTCAGGTCATTGGCAACTTGCTGCATAATGCTGCTAAATTTACTTCTAATGGGGATAAAACCCTCGTGACGGTTGAGAAAACACAGGAGGCAGTAATCACAGTTCAGGATACAGGCAGGGGCATTCCGTCTACAATCCTGCCAAATCTTTTCACCCCCTTTGTCCAGGTCGACAACTCACTGGACCGCAGCAGTGGTGGATTAGGTTTGGGTCTGGCCATTGTCAAAGGAATGGTAGAACTTCATGGCGGGAATGTGACCGCCTATAGTGAAGGGTTAGGCTATGGGACACAATTTACTATTCGTTTGCCGATTATAAGCATAGATGAAGAACAAAAAGCAGAGGTTAACAGAGCATCTGCTCGTTCACTTAGGATTCTGGTTATTGACGATATTCCGGATATTGTAGAAATTTTGTGTTCACTGCTGGGCCATTTAGGCCATGAAACTATTGGAGCGTTAAACGGGCCTGAGGGTATAAACAAAGCAAAAGAGTTTCGACCGGAAGTGGTTATTTGCGATATTGGATTGCCAGGGATCAATGGTTATGAAGTGGCCAGAAACTTTACCAGCAACAAAGAACTTAAGGATACATTCTTAATTGCACTTTCTGGTTACGCACAGCCAAATGATTTGGAACGGGCCAGGGAAGCAGGGTTCAAGAAGCACTTAGCTAAACCGGTGGATTTGAACACTCTTGAACTGACATTGGCTGAAGTAGTTATTTAGTATTTTAATATTCAGGTTATTACAACTTTAATTCAGCTTAATAAACAACAAAAATTTATGCGCTTGCTGAAAAAATTGAAACAACCGATATCTTCGAGGGAATCACAATAGACCAGGCCCGATTTCAAGTTTTGCTCAATGGTGAATATATTGACAAAATCCCGATTCCACGCCGGGAACCAGCTTCTTTTCATTGGGATATTGCCACTCAGGAATGGCTAATATTAACCCAGCTTACTCCTTTGGGTAGTACGATTGATGAAATCAGCAAGGCTTACATTGATCTGATTCAAAATTATTATGCCGAACATGGCTCTTATCTTTGTAACCGTTAAAAAAGCCTAACGACCAGCCATAAGACTGAAAATCAGCTTAGAAAAGGGTTGAGAAGATCAATGAATGTCAAGACAGCAGAATTGTATTTATCTTATGCAGGGATATTTCATCGGCCTCACTCTGAAATGGCGGATCATCTCCAAGAATTAACAGAATTATGGCGGGAAGAAATCCCTGAATCCAGCGAATATATCAAGGAAATCGAAGATTATTGTCAGAAGCACCCATTAGGGGAGAATCGTTTAAATAGTTTATGGGAGCATTACATCCCGTTATTTGAAACGTGGGATATCGAGGCGGTTCCTTATGCTTCGGTTCACTAGAATGATAAAGGTTTGGTATTGGGTAAAGAAGCTGAAGAGGTTATAACCTTTTATCATTCTTGTGGTTTCTACATAAGCGATGAAAGACGGGAAATGCCTGATCATCTGGCAGTAGAACTGGAGTTCTTGGTTTTGTTGGCCTTGGATGGAAAAATACCGAAGCTCCAGGAATTTGAGAAGTTACATTTAAGACCATTTCTACGCAGAATTCTACCCTTAATTATCAAAAGTGAACGGCCTGTATACGCTAGTGCCGCTAAAATTCTAGAACTATGGCAATTCAAATAAAGGTATGTATTGTCAGTATAACTTGGGGGTAATTAAATTATGACCAAATATGCAATGTGTATTGATCCCAATAAATGCATCGGCTGCAACGCTTACCGGGTTGCCTGTCAAATGCAGTGGTCACTCTCTCCTTCTGTGTATGTATATTGTTGTGCCTCATAGCCACTGCTCTGCCGGTCTAAAATAGTAAAAATAGTTAAGAGGTTATTTCCAAAAAGTTTTTGGAGGTAACCTCTTTTTACCTTGCAGACCGCTTTTAGGTTTTCTCGGGACATGGTTTGATGGATACAGTTGTGATATGATGCTAAGTAGAAAAATCTGTCTGAATACTCGGTTGGGAGATAAAGATAAACCATGATTAAACTTGCCGTCAAGCAGCTAGTTGAATTGATTATGCGTTGCGGAGACATTGACAGCCGCTATGTTTCCAAGGATAGAATGGCAGAAGGCGCTAAAGCCCACCGTATGCTGCAGAAAAATAACCGCGATCTTTATACAGATTATCGAAGTGAAGTATTTCTTTCTGGAGAGTTTAATTACGCGGGGACCAATTATACTTTGGAAGGGCGTGCTGATGGAGTTTTCACTGAGGAGGGGAAGACGGTAATTGAAGAAATTAAAACCACTTCTCAGCCTATCAGCCAAATTCATGCTGATTTGAACCCTGCCCACTGGGCTCAGGCCAAGTGTTACGCGTATATCTTAGCTCTAAAGGATGGCTTGCCAGAAATCTCAGTACAGTTGACCTACTACAATCTGGAGACTTATGAATCAAGACATTTTTCTCAAAACCTCACTCTTCATGAACTTCTTGAGTTTGTTACCGGATTGATTGCACAGTATGCCCAGTGGGCAAGCTTTTCTGCCGAGTGGGCAGTAAAACGTAACCATTCTATCAAGGCTTTGCTGTTTCCTTTTCCGGCCTACCGCAAAGGACAGCGCGAGCTCGCTGTAAGTGCTTATCGGGTCATGGTTGATGGGAAAAAGCTATTTGTACAAGCTCCTACCGGCATCGGGAAAACCATTTCGATGCTGTTTCCAGCAATCAAAGCTATTGGAGAAGGTGTAACGTCAAAGATCTTTTACCTTACATCGAAAACCATAACCCGCCAGGTGGCCGAGGAAGCTTTTGATAAGATGCGCATAAAGGGGCTTGATATTAAGACACTGACACTAACGGCCAAAGAAAAGATCTGTTTTTGTGAAAAACCGGTATGCAACCCAGACTATTGCCAATATGCCAGAGGGCATTACGACCGGATCAATAACGCTATATTTGACGCCGTCCAACACTGCGATGATCTTTCCAGAAATATAATTAAAGAGTATGCCCGAAAGCATATCGTCTGTCCGTTTGAATTGTCTCTGGACCTATCTCTTCTGGCGGATTGTGTCATCTGTGACTACAACTACGTGTTTGATCCAAGAGCCTATCTCAGGCGTTTTTTTACCGACAGCAGCGGTGATTATGTTTTCCTGATTGACGAAGCACACAATCTGGTGGACCGTTCCCGGGACATGTTTTCAGCAGAGCTTCGTAAAACACATTTTTATCAAGTGAAGAAACAATATAAGGGTCGGGATAAAGCCTTAGACAAAATCCTCAACAGCATTAACAAAACAATGATTGCTCTGCGCCATAGCTGTGGAGAACAGGGAAATCTCGTAACAGAGGAGAAGCAAGCAGACTTTATCAGCCTGATTGAAAAATATACCGCAGTCTGTGAACGGATGCTTAAAGAAGATCGATCGTTAGGTGAAGACAATGACTTCCTGCAATTATATTTTAACGCCTTGGGATTTCTGACAATCGCCGATTTTTATGATGAGAGGTATGTCACACTGATTGATACGGTGCGGGAGGAGGTTACGATAAAGCTGCTCTGCCTGGATTCGTCTTATCTTCTCGGAGAGGCAATGAAACGGGGAAAATCAGTACTTTTGTTTTCAGCCACGCTATCCCCGATGCCCTATTTCCGTGAGATCCTCGGAGGGGGAGATCAGGATATCATGCTGACTTTAGATTCACCATTTGCGAAACAAAGACTTTGCGTCATAGTGGCAGATCGTATTTCAACGAAGTACTATAACCGCGAACACAGCAGACAAAGCGTTACGCAACTCATTGGTTCATTTGTACTTTGTAAAAAAGGTAATTATATTATTTATTTTCCATCCTATAAGTATATGGATGACGTATATCAGGATTTTATTCTGTCATATCCCGATATCACCGCAGTTAAGCAGGAAGCTGCTTTATCTGAAGAGGACCGCGAAAAGTTTTTATCCAGTTTTCAGGAAAACCCGGAGACACTCTTTGTGGCCTTCTGTGTACTTGGGGGAATTTTTTCTGAAGGGATAGACCTCAAAGGGAGCAGATTGATCGGCACGGTTATTGTCAGCGTGGGTCTACCTCAACTGAGTGTTCAGCAGGATATATTGAAAGATTATTTCAATCGTAAGCATGAGATGGGATTTGAGTATGCCTATATGTATCCCGGGATGAACAAAGTCATGCAGGCTGCAGGCAGGGTCATCCGGTCTGAGACTGATACCGGAGCAGTCCTGCTTATCGATGAACGCTTTGGACAGAAACAATATATTAGCCTCTTTCCCCAGCACTGGTTTCCCCACAGAAGGATTAAGGACAAGGAAAGTCTTGAGAAGACACTGGCATCGTTTTGGAGTAATGATCAGTTTTCAAAGTCTTAATTAGTTAAAACCAAGTCAAGTAGACCTCTTCAAGATATCGAAGGGGTCTTTTTATGATATTATATTGTCTTTTCTAAGCTATTGGATTGGATTATGTATATCTGAATTGCTAATATTTGTACTAATTTTGCGGACCTTAAACGAAAAATTAAACACGAATTATTTAGTACAAACACTTAAGGGGGAAATTGAATTGATAAGAACAATTGTTGCAATACTACTGGTACTTATTCTGGCTTTCGGTACAGGCAATGTTTATGCTAATGTTGAGGAAACGACAACGTCAAGTCGAGTATTAAGTACTGAAGAAAATGTTCAAGTAGTAACGGAAGAAGAAAATGTTCCGGTGATCACGGAAGAAGAAATTGAAGAATCGGCAGGAGTACTTCCTGACTCTACCTTTTATGCCCTGGAGAGAGGCATTGAAGATCTACAGCTGGCAATTACCCAGAGTGAAGAAAAACTCGCCAAGCTGATGGCTCAATTTGCTACCGAAAGAGCTGCCGAAGCAGCTGTTATGGCTAACGATGGAAATGAAGAACTTGCCAGCATAGCAACAGCTGAATATGAGGAGATGCTGACTTCGGCTGTTGAACACATCAATAAGGCGATCCAAGCAAAGGATGAAGCCGTACAAACTGTAGAAAATCTTAATGAGGCTTACAAAAAAAGTGAAGAAATCTTAAAGACAATTCTGGATAAAGTGCCGGAAGAAGCCAAAGGTGCTATTGAAGATGCGCTAAGTAACCAAGACAAAGAGATTGGGGCCGTTAATGGTTTCTATGCTGCAAAGAAAGCTTTCTTTGCTGCTAAAAGGCAATTAGAGAAGGCCAAAGAAGAACTTCAAAAAGTCAGGAAAACAGGCGATCCGGAAGCTATCCAACTTGCCGAACAAAAGGTTAAAGAAGCAGAAGTGTTAAAAGATGAACTGGAAGAATTAAAAGATGATGCAGATTTCTCAAAAGAAGAAGTCAAAAAACTGGTTGAGCAAGCTGAGAAAAGGATTGAATCCGGTTTAAAACAAGTGGAAAAAGCCAATGAAAAAATGGAAAAGGTTCAAGAAAAAGCTTTGGAAGAATTAAAGAAGGCGGAGGAAAAATCAAAGGAAGAAGTGAAGAAAGTTGAAGAAAAAGCAAGAGAAGAGGCAAAAAGGCTCGCAGAGAAAGCTAGAGAAAAAGCTCAGAAAGCTGATGACTCAGATTAGGACTAAACAATAAAGCATAGAAATATATTTAAGGTCTGCAGTGTTTACTGCAGACCTATTTGTAGTGGGAAAACAGGTTTATTTTTCAAGGTAGTTGGTAATTTGTGATCAAACACATTGACAATTATCTATATATGAGGCAATATATAGATGGATATCAATATATATCCGATTTGTGTGGGGTCTAATCGCGACGGTTATCTTTTGAAGTAGGTGAGAAGTTTGGGAAAAGACTATAAAATTTATGCTTCCCTTATGAAAGCATTGTCCGATGAAACAAGGATAAAAATTTTTGATATGCTCTCTAACGGTGAGTTATGTGCCTGTAAAATTCTTGAAGAATTCAAAATTACACAACCCACTCTTTCGTATCATATGAAAATCTTGGCCGAGTCTGGTCTGGTGGAGAGTCGAAAAGAAGGTATCTGGATGAGATACTCCATCAATCCAAGTAACCTGGAAAGAATCAGAGCATTATTTGACGGGATCAGTGATGCTGCCCATAAAACACAACGACCTGAATAAATCATGGGGAGATGAATCTTTTGTATATTCTGGAGTGGCTGAATAACCAATTACTAAAAATGGAATGGCTTAATAACTTGGTTAGAAGGATAGTAGAAAACGTATTTGGCCTAAGTATCACGGACCGAGTAGGAGGAAGTATTCATTTCTATATTTATGATGTTATCAAGATCTTTCTCTTGCTAGCAGTACTCATTTTTACCATTTCTTATATTCAAAGTTTCTTCCCGCCGGAGAGAACTAAAAAAATACTGGGAAGGTTTAATGGTGTCACAGCAAACATCTTCGGAGCATTATTGGGTACGGTTACTCCTTTTTGTTCATGCTCTTCCATACCATTATTTATTGGCTTTACTAGTGCTGGACTTCCGATTGGAGTTACCTTCTCATTTTTAATATCGTCCCCCTTGGTGGATTTGGCATCTGTTATCCTTCTGGCCAGTATTTTCAATTGGAAGATAGCATTCGCCTATGTCCTGGTTGGCCTAGTCCTAGCCGTAATAAGCGGAACGATTATCAGTAAAGCAAAATTGGAGAAATACGTAGAATCTTTTGTTTTCAGTAATCAAATGCTTGATCTTGAGTTAGAGGAATTAACCTTTCAACAACGCCTTGATTTTGCTAAATATCAAGTTCTGGATATTGTAAAAAGGGTTTGGGTTTACATTTTGATTGGTGTCGGCATTGGGGCGTTCATCCATAACTGGATTCCCGAGGAAATGATTTCTGCAGTATTGGGCCAGGATAAATGGTATTCCGTTTTATTGGCTGCCCTGGTAGGAGTACCCATGTATGCAGATATTTTTGGAACATTACCCATCGCTGAAGCTTTAGTCTTAAAAGGTGCTGGATTAGGGACGGCACTGTCATTTATGATGAGTGTGACCGCACTTTCGCTGCCGTCCATGATTCTATTAAAAAAAGTGGTTAAAACAAAACTACTTATTATATTTGCAGGAATCGTGACGGCAGGTATTATTATCATTGGCTATACCTTCAATGCTTTTGGCCATTTATTATTATAAACAGTTATTCTAAAGAGTTTTGAAACTAAACTCTTGTTTTTTAGACAAATATATAAGGAGTGAAAAACATGATCATTAAAGTTCTGGGTTCCGGATGTAAGAATTGTATTAATTTAAAAGAAAACACGGAGACAGCAGTCAAAGAGTTGGGACTACAAGCAGAAATCGTTAAAGTGGAAGACTTTAAAGATATTATGTCCTATGGGGTTATGTCTACACCGGCACTTGTTATTGATGAAAAAGTGGTATCCTACGGAAAAGTATTAAAAGCAAGTGAAGTAGTTAAAATCTTGGAAAAAGTTAAGTAAGTTCTTAACTGTTAGATGGGAAAGAAGGTATGTTTGGTGAAAAAACTAATCATTGAATGGAAACACCTTGATGTCGAGGGAGAAACCTGCAACCGCTGTTACGATACAGGTGAAAATCTCAATCAAGAAGTCAAAAGGTTAAACAGGTCCTTACAATCGCAGGGGATCGAGGTCGAGTGGGTTGAGACAAAACTTGATGACAGCCAGATAAGTCAGTCCAATATCTTACTCTTTAATGGAGTTCCCATTGAAGAGATTCTGGATATCCAGGTTTCTGAGAACTTCTGTGAATCCTGTACAACATTACTCGGAAAGGATTCTTTTTGCAGAACCGTTAAGTACAAAGGTAATGAGTACGAAGATATACCAGCCAAAGCTATCCGTCTGGCTGCTCTGAAAGTTTTAGGTATTGAAGACACAACGAAAGAAACAAAGCCTGGTTCAGGGTGTGGATGTAAAGGCAATGGTTGTTGTTAATTACTATGTTGCTTTTCATCAACAAATTTGATGGAATCCAACTGCTGTCTGAAGTTTTGTCTAAATACTGCCAGGTACTCTTGGCGGAGCAGTTTTTGTTCTTCCTTCTCTTCCGGCGTTAGGCCCTCAGATCTTTGTTTCTTGGCTAATTCGTTAATTCGTTGAATTCTTTCTTCATGTGTCATGGCGAAAACCCCCTTCAATATTATTAATTATATCCCAAACGGATGCTGGAATTTATATTTACTCTTTTCATTTTTGTCATATGTTGGCGAAAGTATTACTCATTTTGAATTATCCACTAATGCTTTCGACTAAGCAAAATGGACTAAAACCCCAACTAAAAATAAAGAATTCTGTGTATGACAGTTTTGTATAACAGATTGAAGTATATATTGATGAGGATAGAGTTTTGGAGCTAATTAAATAAGCATAGATTTAGCACATATACTTATTGTATAATATTCACGGTAAATTATCCAAAGGGTCCTAGGGGTTCGGCTTTCTAGGTCTTTTTTATGCTTAATTTCGTCAGAGTTATAGAGGAGAAGGAGATTATTAAATTGCGGCTAAGAAAAAAGAGGTGGGCCAGACCCGAAATTGAGAAAGACCCCAAAGCCATCCTTAACCCATGTGAATTTAAAGGGAAGTGGAAAGATGTATTCGAAAATGAACACCCAATCCATTTGGAATTAGGTTGCGGTAAAGGGAGCTTTATAACGGAACTGGCCAAGACAAATCCAAAGATCAACTATATTGCAATCGATACGTATGATGAAATGATCGCGTATGCCTTAAGAAAATTGAAGGCCAATGATCTCAGTAACGTAAGAATGTTACCGATGAATATTGAACATATTACTGAGATCTTTTCCAAGAATGAAATAGAAAGAATTTATATCAACTTTTGTAATCCCTGGCCTAGCAGGCGGCATAACAGACGAAGACTAACCCATACCGATTTTTTGGAAAGATATAAAACCTTTTTAAAGAAAGGTTCAGAGGTATGGTTCAAGACAGATGATGACCTGCTTTTTGGAGACAGTCTCAAATATTTTGAAGAAGCAGGCTTTGATGAATTATATAGGACCAGTGACTTATATCGAAGTGATTTTCAAGAGAATATTCCTACAGAATACGAAGAAAAATTTATTCAGCAAGGAATAACAATAAAATTTAGCATATTTAAACTCAAGGAATAAAACACCTCATATCTTGAGATATTCAAAAATATCTCTTATATGAGGTGCTTATTTGTTAAATCACTTTAATGCCAATCGTTAACTTGCGGCATTTTTATACCTGCATTCTTCTGCTGAGTCAAAATTGATTTGGTAAATGTTGAATTAAGTTCAAACACAGAGTGCTTATTTAAGTGATACAGGAAAGTAGGGAGCAGTAGAGTAATTACCTGTACACCTGTGAAATATAATCAAGTATAATAAGATATTGAGATGTTTGGATTAAGAATGGGGATATGCAAATGAAATTAGAACAATATTTTTCTGAAATGAGACGAAATACTATCGGCTATGATCATGAGTTTCAGACACCGTATGGCAAGAAAATGCTATATTATTTTGATTATACGGCTAGCGGAAGACTCTATAAGCCTATTGAGGATAAGATAACGAATCATTTTGGGCCACTTGTCGGGAATACTCATTCTGAAGAGAATGCCACGGGTACAGCTATGACTGAAGCTTATCGTTATGCCAAGGCATATATCAAAAAACATGTTAATGCAGAAAAAGAAGATGTTATCCTTACGACGGGGTTTGGAATGACTGACGCTGTCAATAAGCTACAGAGGATCTTAGGCCTTCGCAGCGGTCGTTATGAGGAGAGACCTATTATTTTTGTTACCCACTTGGAGCACCATTCCAATCATATTTCCTGGATTGAGACAGATGCAGAAGTTGTGGTACTTGAACCGGATGAAGCGGGCTTGGTGGACCTCAATCGGGTTGAAGCCACTTTGGAAAAATATAAGGACAGAAAATACAAAATAGGGGCTTTTACGGCCTGTTCAAATGTCTCTGGGGTACAGACACCCTACCATGAACTCGCTAAGCTTTTGCATCGCTATGGTGGGCTATGCTTTGTCGATTTTGCAGCTTCTGCTCCCTATGTACAGATAGATATGCACCCGGAAGACCAGGAAAAGAAACTGGATGCCATTTATTTTTCACCTCATAAATTTTTAGGAGGCCCCGGCACATCCGGTGTTTTGATATTTGATTCCAGGATCTATCAGAATGAAATACCGGATTGTCCTGGTGGAGGAACGGTAGACTGGACGAATCCATGGGGGGAGAGAAAGTATGTGGACGACCTGGAAGCCCGTGAAGATGGTGGAACACCGGGTTTTCTTCAGGCTGTTAAAACCGCTCTTTGTATTCAACTCAAAGAGAAGATGAACGTGGGTCGGATGCTTGAACGTGATAGAGAGATGATCGGCATCCTCTTTAATGAACTGAGTGATGTTGATGGATTACATATCCTGGCTGACAATGTTATTGAGCGACTGGGTATCCTGTCTTTTTATGCCCACGGGATTCATTACAGTTTATTCGTTAATCTCTTAAACGACCTCTATGGAATACAAGCCAGAAGTGGCTGCTCTTGTGCGGGAACGTATGGTCATTATCTGCTTCATATCGATAAGAACCGGTCTAAGGAGATCACAGATCTGATCAATCATGGTGATCTATCACGAAAACCGGGCTGGACAAGAATATCTGTTCATCCCATGATGAAAAATGAAGAAGTGTACAATGCTGCTCAAGCGATTAAGGATATTATCAAAAACATCAAGACCTATGAGAAAGACTATATTTATAATAGCAGAACCAACCAGTTCAAACACAAGAATGCTAAGAATTACTTGCACATGGATGAGATGTTCGCACTTGGATAATTGGCGTTGACCATGGATTAACTTTATCACCTCTGCAAATACTTATGGATAATAAATGTTTATCAGGGGTGATGATATGGAAAAGAGCCATAAAGGTCTGTCAGCCTTACATCTGGCGATGATGGCGCTGGGAACAGTAGTAGGAGGATCATTCTTTCTGGGATCGGTGGTTGCTATTCAAGCGGCAGGACCTGCAGTTGTTATCTCTTACATACTGGGAGGCATCTTAGTTTACTTTATCCTTTTTGCTTTATCTGAAATGACTGTGGCAGATCCCCAGGCAGGCTCTTTCCGCTCTTTTTCTGAAAAGATTTTCGGGCCAGGTGTAGGGTTCGTGGTTGGCTGGGTTTATTGGACCGGTCTTGTGCTGGCCATGTCCAGTGAGGCGATCGCTGTTTCTATCCTTCTTAAGGGATGGTTACCTGGAATCTCGATTCCCCTTATGGGGTCGATTATTATTGTTTTGATCACCCTGTTGAATTTATTGGGTGCTGACAAATTAAGCAAAATCGAGAGTAGTCTGGCAGCTGTAAAGTTATTAGCGGTGGTCGGATTTATCGTTTTTGGTATACTCTTGATCTCAGGGGTATTGTTGGACGTGCCCAGAATAGGGATAGGAGCTTTGCGGGGAGAAGCTTTGTTTCCACGTGGTATAGCGGGGATAGCCGGAAGCATGTTGATTGTCATGTTCACCTATGCGGGATTCGAGATAATCAGCTTAGCTGCTTCCGAGACGAGTGATCCCCATAAGACCGTTCCTAAAGCCATTACCTATACGGTTGTGAGCTTAGTTGGACTGTATCTGGCGGCGATTATCATTCTCTTACCACTGATACCCATCCGTGAACTGACCAAAGAAGGCAGTCCGATGGTCTTGGCTCTGACCAGATGGAACCTGGGGTGGGCGAGTTGGGTTATGAATATCGTATTGATCACAGCCATTATCTCCACCATGCTGGCAGCCATGTTCGGTCTTGGAAGAATGATTCGTTCCTTAGTCGAAGCGGGCCATGCACCTGCTGCGTTAAAAGACAAAGGGGATATCCCGTACAAAGGAATTCTGTTCTCAGGATTTGCTATGCTTATCGGATTATTTCTAGGCTTTATCCTTCCGGGAGAAGTCTATATCTTCCTGATCAGTTCAGGAGGATTCTCTCTTCTTTTTACCTATCTCATCATCCTATTTACTCATCAGCGGTTTAGAAAAGCATATGGTTGTCCTCCGTCCGGAAATTGTCAGCTTCCTGGTTATCCTTTTACTTCCTGGGTTGCAATAGTGAGCTTGATCGCAGTCATTATCAGCATGCCTTTGGTTCCTGGTCAGGGTAATGGTTTAGTAGCCGGGTTGATATTGACGTTGGTTTATATAGCTGTTTATCTCAGCAGATATTACCTTAAACGATTAAGTGCTGATGTAACGACACTTGGTCTTCAGACTAAAATGGAGGCGTCAGAAGAATTGGTTCCTCAAGAGTCTACCAACAGTAAATAGTGCACTAAAAAATAACAATATAGAATTAACAATCCCCAAAAAACAATACCTATCATAAATCTAATAGTTTAAGCACTAAAAAACCAGAGGTTCTAGGGCTATATGCCATAAGTCTCTGGTTTTTAATATCAATAAGTAATAAATAGATCTTCAAGTAATAAATAGATCTTCAAACGGGCTAACAGTGACGGGTCCCTTTTCATCACAAAACTCTCACATGAGATCCGTATCTTGAATATAGCGAGCCTATTGTTATTACTAAAACAGTAAAAGGAGTGTTTGGGGATGAAAAGAATATTGGCGACATGTATGACTTTCTTACTGATCTTTGCTACGGCGTCAGGATGTGGAGTAAACTATCCCGAGGAAATAGGACGTTCTCAGAATTCATCACCAAAAGATAAAATTGGTACTCAAAGCTTACCCAACCTGCAATCAGAGGACAAAACTAAACAGCCAGAGTCCTTAGATAACCAAAGGTTACCTCAAGTTCAAGGCGTTAGCAAAGATATCACAGAAGAGCAAACGTCTAGCAAAAGTAGGCAATAAGCACAATCGAATAGTGAGAGTCTGCCGCCACAACCAGCAAGCACCAAGGTTTTAGAAAATGACACACTAAAAAATAGTGAAATTCAAAAGAAATTTACTTATCCTATAGTTGATACAGGTCAAAAGGATATATATAGCATTAAGGGGAAAATCTCAGCGCGGATGCCGGGTGAGACTTATTATGGACAAGATGCCCATTATACGTCATTACCGATGAGCTATAAGGATAACGGTGATGGAACAATAACCGATCTCAATACGGGTCTCATGTGGCAGAAAAGTCCTGGAGAAAAAGTCACGTGGGAAGACGCTAAAAGGAACGCCGAAAGTCTAAATCTGGGAGGTTATACGGATTGGCGTGTTCCAACTATTAAAGAATTATATTCATTGATCAGTTTCCAGGGACAGACTGGAACAAGTATTGCTAACGCAATTCCCTATATTAATACGAAGTACTTTGATTTTGAATATGGTGATACATCCAAAGGGGAAAGGTACATTGACTGTCAATATTGGTCTGGTACTCAATATGTAAGTACGACCATGAATGGCAATACCACTGCGTTTGGTGTGAACTTTGCGGATGGACGTATTAAAGGATATCCTATTACGATTAAAACCAAAGAGGGACAATCAGAGCATAAGATGTTTGTACGTTATGTCCGTGGAAATATTGATTATGGCCAAAATCAGTTTGTGGATAATGGTGATGGAACAGTATCCGATCTGGCTACGGGTCTTATGTGGATGAAAGCTGACAGTGGAGCACTTCAAGCAGGAGATCATAACGACGGGAAGCTCAACTGGGAGCAGGCATTATCCTGGTCGGAAAATCTGGAATATGCAGGATATTCTGATTGGAGGTTACCTGATGCTAAGGAATTGCAAAGTATCGTTGACTATACTCGTTCCCCGGCTACGACCCAATCAGCGGCAATCGACCCGATTTTCAGCATTACTTCCATTACGGATGGGAACGGGAAAACAAACTATCCCTACTTTTGGACAGGAACAACCCATCTCGATGGAAAGGTAATAGGAGAATCAGCAGTTTATATTGCCTTTGGCGAGGCCCAGGGAAGAATGGAGATGCCCCCTCATTCCGGACACTATACTTTGCTTGATGTTCACGGCGCGGGAGCACAGCGGAGTGATCCTAAAGCAGGAGATCCATCTCAATATACGATGAGAAAGGCACCACAGGGAGATATCATTACCATCAATAACTATGTGCGTTGCGTCCGTAATATCTAATTTTTCAGTTGTTTGGCTATATTCCATCCTAAATTAAAAGCTTAGAGGATTTGGAATAGCGGGTGAAGAAAAAGGATGTATAGATGTATAGATGTATAGATGTATAGATCAATAGAGGATTATGTATTTGGGCAATTGGGCAATTGGGCAATTAGGGGGAGATGGAATGTGTGCAAGAATACTTTTAGCAGATGATGATGCCATCTTTAGAGCATTGATTACAGATTTTTCTTCAGAATGAAGGATTTGTTGTTTTGGAAGCTGAAAACGGCGAGGAAGCTCTTAATCAATTTTTTAGTCAAGAAGAAGTAGATCTCGTTATTCTTGATGTTATGATGCCAAAATGTGATGGGTGGGAAGCATTAGGAATCATCCGTCAGCACTCCCAGGTTCCTGTCGTCATGTTAACAGCACTGGGCGATGAACGCCATGAAATAATTGGCCTAACAAAAGGTGCAGATGACTATATTGCTAAGCCTTTAAGTTACGAGAAATTTATGGCCCGAGTTAAGACCCATCTCCGGAAGGTGATTAGAGAAAAAGAAGAAGAGATTACAATCCAATCATTGAAGGTGAATCAAAAAGCACAGAAAGTATACTTGGAGGATAAGGAAGTAGAGCTTAGTACTAAAGAATTTAGACTTTTGTGCTATCTGCTTAAGAATAAGAATAGTGTCTTAAGCAGGGAACAACTTCTCAATGCAGTATGGGGATACGATTTTTATGGAGATCAAAGAAGTCGATACCCATATTAAAGTTTTAAGAGCCAAATTGTGGCACTATGCTCATTTTATTAAAACGATAAGAGGCTCTGGATATATGTTTGAGGTGAAAACATAATGACATCAATCAAGCATAAATTATTTTTTGTGTTGTTGAGTAGCATGGTTGTTTTTGTTATATCTTCTATCTTACTGAATACACTTTTTCTGGAAAACTATTATACCTACAGGAATAAAAATATCTTTATCGCAAAACACCATGAAATTGCGGAAGAAACGGCAAAAAGCGATGGAGACATTAATAGTCTACTGCAGGCCATTGATAGAGAAGATGGCATCCATAGTCTCATCATCAACCGAAGATTAAACATTGAGCATGATTCTTTTCCTCAAACAACAACACCTGGACTTAAAGTTCATATCGACTTAGCTGATTTTATTCGCAGTATTCATGAGCAATTAGATAATAACAGTTTTGTATATGGAATCTATCAATTCCAAACGTATAATACGAAAGAGTTAACCTACATTACTCATTTAGATGAAGATAAGATACTTATTCTACAGCCACCAATGAAAGGCATCTATGATAGTTCTCAGATGGCCAATGAATTCTTCGGCATAGTCGGACTCATCATCTTGATAGCAGGGAGCGTATTGGTCTACCTATTTTCCAAACGTTTAACCGCTCCTGTTGTTGAACTGAATAAGATGGCGGGGGAAATATCTAATTTAAATTTTGAAGGTGAATTCCACGTTAAAAGTAAAGATGAGATCGGTTTACTGGGAAAGAGCATGAATGAGATTTCACGCAAATTGAATGCGACCATCCAAGAATTATCTCGGGCTAATCAAATGATGGTGGAAGACCTAGAAAACAAAGAACGTATTGATGAGATGAGAAGGGAATTTACGAAGCGTTTCGCATGAACTAAAAACACCTATCGGTGTAATAAAAGGGTATGCCGAAGGTCTTAAATATGGTATCGCGAAAGATAATGACAAAAAGGAAAAGTATTGTGAGGTTATCGTTAATGTCTGTGACCGTATGGATAAGATGGTTAGGGATTTGTTAGAACTAGAAAGTCTTGAAGCTGGAGAACTGCCACTTGACCTTTCTGTTTTCGATGTCACCTCCTTGACAGATAGCCTTCTGCTTCGATTACAACCTCTTTTAGAAGAAAAAAGGATAACAGTAGAGAGGTCTTATCAACCGGAGGTTAATTATCATGTAGAAGCAGATTTTGACAGGCTTGAACAGGTCCTTCAAAACTATCTCATCAATGCTATTGAACATGTTAACGACCAAAGAATAATAAGAATCAGTATATTCAAGCGAGATCAATACTTACGCATAGAGGTCTACAACACCGGCTTTCCTATTCCTCAAGACAAAGGAGATGAGATCTGGGGCGTATTTTATAAGATTGATAAAGCCAGAAAACGGGACTTAGGTGGGTCTGGTTTGGGACTTGCTATCGTCAAATCGATTATGACTAAACATGGAGGAAACTATGGTTTCATCAATACTTCAGAGGGTGTTATATTCTTTATTGAGCTAAAATAAATACATCCAATGCATACTAACTTAAAGTCAAAAAGATAATTCTGACGATATTTAGCATAGGCACAATTTTATGGCACATGGATGATGTAGAGGATGATTACAAAGGAAGGGTTTAAATATGAGAAGTAAAGATCTATTCAAATTGTTTAAAAGGATAACGTTCTTGACTTTGGGGTCTTTCATAACAGCAGTAGGACTCGAACTCTTCCTAATACCTAATAAGCTGATCGATGGTGGAATAATTGGTGTTTCCATTATTAGCAGTTATCTAACCGAGGTTCCCTTAGCATTCTTTATTATCCTACTAAATATCCCTTTCCTCATCTTAGGTTATCTGCATATTGGAAGAACCTTTGCTCTCTCAACCCTGTATGCTGTTTCGACGTTGGCGTTATTTACAACAACGTTACATCAATTTCCAGTTTTTACTCATGATAAATTACTGGTTACTGTTTTCGGAGGTATCATACTAGGTATGGGTGTTGGTCTGATTTTACGCTATGGTGGCTCCTTGGATGGGACTGAAATATTAGCCCTTTTATTCAGCCATCGGTTTACCTTTTCGGTTGGGGAAGTGGTCATGTTTTTAAATGTATTCATTTTAGGTTGTGCAGGATTCGTCTATGGCTGGGAAAATGCAATGTACTCTCTAATAGCCTATTTTATTGCCTATAAAACAATTGATCTGGTTATTGAAGGGTTAGACGAATCAAGATCAGTTATGATTATTTCTTCACGGTCTCAGGAGATATCAGAAGCCATCCTCCATCGACTGGGAAGAGGTGTTACCCATTTTTATGCCAAAGGGGGCTATACGCAGGAAGATAAAGAAGTATTGTACTGTGTAGTTACAAGATTAGAGATATCTAAGCTCAGGGATATTGTACATGACTTTGATCCCCAGGCTTTTTTGGCAATTGAAGAAGTCCATGAAGTCCAGGGAGGCAGATTTAAGAAAAGGGCAATCCATGGTAAGCGTACCAATATGAGAACATAGTTTTAAGATTAAACATAATTTGTTGATTTCTTTCTGATTAACCTCTGCAATGAGTTTGATGATTTTAAGAAAAGTAAGGGATGAATGTATAGATAATCTATAGATTCTTCTTTTTTACCCTAATCCAGACAATGATTTAACATGCCGTTAATATAGTGTTTAAAAAATGTTAATGGAGGTGTGTTAACCTTTAGCTAGAGGTGATCATATGCAAAAGGTTGTCCATTGGATGCAGGGGGGCGACAGGGTTGCATTTCTAGTCTTGAATCGTTCTTGGAAAAGTACGTTTACCGACACATTTATGGCTTTGATTACGAATCTGGGAGGAGCCGTTTGGGCAGTGACTTTATCTCTCATACTCCTCCTAAGTAAAGATATGGCAGTGTATAAAGTGGGTGAACGGTTGGCTTTAAGTCTTCTGATCAGCCATCTTATTGTTCGTCTGGGGAAAAAATTTCTTCCGCGTCTCAGACCGTACCTGACTTTGGAAAATGTCAACGTTGGGCATAAAATATATAGAGACCCTTCTTTCCCTTCAGGGCACTCTACGGCAGCCTTCTGTATGGCTACCGTATTATCTTCAAGCCTACCTGCATTTTCGATTGTATTCTTTGCTTTGGCAGCATTGGTTGCAGTATCTCGAGTTTATCTAGGCATGCATTATCCCTCAGACATTACGGTTGGCGCCATCATCGGTCTGACGGTAGCCCAGATAATTATATAAAATCCCTGATTTTGATACTATTTAAACATGACTTAACAATATAATCATATAAACTCAAACATTTTCGTTCATAATATAGAGAGAAATAATTATTGTATGTAAGGAGGCCGTCGTATTACCAAGAAAGAAAAGGGAGATCACATCATGAAAACAGAAACTATAGACTCTATCCTTCAATCAATCGGTCTGGAATCTCTTCATCAGGATTTATCTCAAAGGCAACAGATAAAACGAGACTTAGCAAGGAATATGAAGTTATCTTCGGGAACATTAAACACGCGGGGTGTTAGATTTGACGGAAAAAGAAGAGCTAATCATTAGAGCTATTTGGGGTACTTCGAAAAAATCAAGTCTCAATGAACAACAGTCTTGGATAGTGAAACATAAACCAAAACTGAATAGTATTACGTATGAAGAAAAACGGGATAGCTTAGAATCATAAGTACCCGTTTTTTTGTTGTTTACCAGGAAATGTCTGATAGAAAGGAGAAGATCCATGTATAGCTTAACTTATGGAGAAGTATCGTTCGATGAAATGTATGCCCTGATAAAGGCTTATCTGCAACAAGATCAGAATGGTGAGTATAAGGTATCAATCGGGGCCGATAGCCAAAACTTCAGTTATACAAAAGTTCCAATCACTATAGGCATTCACAAGATTGTTGATAATATTGGCAGAGGGGGTATCTTCTTTGCGGAGATCAGGAAGTTTGCCAAGATCAATAATATTAGACAAAAGATACTGTTGGAAACTAGTTTAAGTCTGGAGTTAGCTGTAAAATTACGAGAGCGATTTAAGGAGGATCATATCCTAAACGAAATCGCTATTCATATTGATGCAGGCTTAAATGGTCCCAGTTCACAGTGGGTCAATGAAATATCAGGGTGGGTTCAGGCTTGTGGATTTGCCTGTGTGATAAAACCGGATTCTTACATGGCCTCCAGTATTGCCAATAGACTCTCGAAATGAGATAGGTAATAATGTATAGACTTTAGAGAATAGTAAGCGTATTATATGGAATACAGAGTGATTTGATCATCGAAAGGAACAAGCTAAAATGCAATTTATAGACAGGCATCGTTATTTGTTGATGGGGATGGGATTAACTATCCTTACAATGATTTTCTTTCATATCGGTATCCGGGAAATTTTAGGACATGAAGTAGGTATTAGAAATATTGCTGTCTATCTGATTTTCTCTCTGGTGATTGGTCTCTTGGCTTCTGCTTTTATGTTCTATAGGCTCAGAATTGTCCTTGTGTTATTTGTGAGCGGCTGGGCTATCGGCTTTTTTGAAATGTATCGTGCTTTTATTAACGGTATGTCTGGGTGGGGGGACCTGGTTGGTATCATGTCTTTATTTACCTGGTGTATTCTCGGCCTGGGGCTGGGTCTTATTATCCAAATAGGATATTATATATATAAAAAGCTCAAAGAAAAAAGATAAAAGCTCTATGACGCTACAGGAAAATAATAATCTTAATTTGTTGGGATAGGGAGTAATCTTAAAGTTAAAATTTAGATTTACAAATTCTTTAAACGATGCTATTCTTTTATATATCAAATTGAATAAAGACAGTTCGCAATCCATCCTGTCTATAAACAAAACTAGGACTAACTACCGTCTTAGGTAGTTTTATGTTTTTTGGGGGGCAGTGGGCCTTTTTTTGTTTACGATAATTGTGGTTTGCGATATTGTAAGAGTCTATTTTTAAGAACAAAAGATTAAAATCAAAAGGAGGAAAAGATATGATTCTCTTACTTTATCTCAGTTCGATTATTGTAGCCAACGTTATTACAGCTGCCTTTGTTCCTTTACAAGCTGGTCCTTTCCTAATACCCTACGGAACATGGTTTATCGGAGCAACGCTTGTTTTGCGTGATCTTATCCAGTATCAGTATGGCAGGAAAACAGCTTATCTGGCTATTGTCTCAGCTCTTGTTCTATCCGCAGTAACTTCTAAGATTCTTGGGGATACGATGGCTATTACCATCGCCTCCGCCATCTCCTTTTTGATTTCGGAATCAGCCGATACGGAGATCTACACCCGCTTTAAGGTCTCTTTTCTAAAAAGAGTGCTGGCCAGTGGTATCGTCAGCAGTTTTCTGGATAGCTCCATCTTTATCGTTGTCGGCTTATCACCGCTCTTTTCCGGCTTTTTACCATGGGAACTGATTCCTAATGCCATTTTGGGGCAGTTTACCATTAAAAGCTTAATGCAAGTATTAGGTATAAGTATATTATTCCTGTTAAAAAGACGTTGGGAGGTATCTGCAAATGAGGGATAAAAAAAATGAAGGACTATCTCACCTGGGTTCAGGGGATACAAAGTATATCTTCCAATATGATCCCAGGCTTCTTGAGTATTTCGATAACAAGCACCCGGAGAATGATTACTTTGTGACGTTTAACTGTCCGGAGTTCACCAGTCTGTGTCCGATGACGGGGCAGCCGGATTTCGCTACCATCATTATCAACTATATTCCTGATAAGAAGCTCATTGAAAGTAAATCTCTTAAACTATACCTTTTCAGCTTCCGCAGCCATGGTGACTTCCACGAGGATGTCGTTAACATTATTATGAAAGACTTTATCCGGCTGATAGACCCGAAGTACATTGAAGTGATCGGAAAATTCACTTCAAGAGGCGGGATATCGATCTATCCGTTTGCCAACCGTGGCCAAGCCGGAACCAGGTGGGAAGCATTTGCAGAAAAAAGGCTATTAAATCATGATATAATGCCTTTCCGGTAGTGTAAAATCGTTGATTGTTGAATAACAAGAATTGAAATTTGCAGAAGCATGAAGTATACTTAAAGGCATAAAACGATATAGACATCGGGAGCTTGAAAAAGGCTGAGAGTACGACGCGTGTCGTAGACCGATTGTACCTGTTTGGGTAATGCCAGCGTAGGGAATGTTATTCGATCAATAGCACTTTGCTTACGCGGAGTGTTTTTTATTTGTCCGGAATTAGAGTTTGGCAGTTACACAATGCACATAGAGGATACGAGAAAAAATCCATGAAATATCTGAATAAGAAAGAAGGATCAGGCTTATGAATCAGCAAGAAATAATTAACGATCTATACGCATTTATTTCAAGCGAGGTCTGTACGGAAGATGATTTTAACGAGATGGCGTTGAAGCTGTTTCATTATCAGTACAGCAATAATCTTGCTTATCAGTCCTTCTGTCAGCAAAGAGGGAGAACACCGAGAACGGTAAGAAAGTGGAACCAAATCCCACCGGTGCCGATCAACGCCTTTAAAGAACTGCCATTAAGTTGTGTCGACTTGGAAAAAGCAGAACGGATCTTTATGACGAGTGGGACCACCCAAGGCGTACAGGGAAAGCATTATCATCCGACCTTGGTTATTTATGATCAATCCATGAGACTGTTTTTTCAAAAACGTTTTATGCGAAATATGGAAAAGATCAGGATGGGAATTCTTTTCCCAAAGGAAGACCTGATGCCCAATTCTTCACTCGCTCATTACCTGGCTCTTGCCATGAAAGAATTTGGAACAGATGACAGTTCTTATTGG
>CAYZDF010000030.1:0-34103 GCA_964477085.1 uncultured Gracilibacteraceae bacterium
TGGAGCTTAGCGCCCGCTGCCTTGCCTTCAGAGGGTAAGGTCTATCTGGAAAAGTGGTTTGCGAATGACGATAAAGATATTCGGTGGATCATGAAAGAGAATTTAAAAAAGGATAGATTGAGGAGGATGGATAGGGAGTGGACCGAGCGCTGGAGAATGATGATGAAATGAGGATAAAGCAAAATGGATAGGTTCATTTCAAGTAAAGAGATTCAACTGTCTTATGCAGATACAGATATGATGGGTGTCATCTACCATGCCAATTATCTGAAATGGTTCGAACTGGGGAGAACGCAATTTATTGAAGACCTGGGCTATCACTATCTTGATATGGAAAAGGCGGGGTATTATGCACCCGTATATAAAGCTGAGGTAACCTACAAGAAAGTAGTTCGCTATGGAGAGCGGGTCTTTGTGAAGACCTGGGTAGAAGAAAATCAAGGACTAAAAACCATTTATGGTTATCAAATTGTCAACGATCAAGGAGATATCTGTGCGGAGGGATCAACCACGCATATTCTCGTCCGAAAGGATAATTTTAAACCTGTCCAATTTAAAAAAGTATTCCCTGCCTGGTTTGCCCGGTATGAGGAGATCAAAAAGAAAGTATAACTTCTATAAAAAAATCATGACGAGTAGCAACTATGGGTGTAATGATTGATATTTTTTTGCATATTCAATAGTAATTACTGTAAAAACTTGGAATAATGATATAATCAGCAAACACAAGGGGGTAATAGAATGGAAAAATTGGATTTTAATCAATTTGAGACTACAATGCTTCAAGAGCTTAGCTGCATGGCCATAAAGAGTAGTAAAATAAATCCTGAGTTGTATAGCAAATACCAAGTTAAGAGAGGTCTTCGTGATTTAGATGGCAAAGGTGTGTTGGTGGGCTTGACAGAAATTGGTGAGGTTCACTCCTATATCATCGATGAAGGAGAAATGATCCCTGTTCCCGGTAGATTAACCTACCGGGGGATTGATATAAAAGATATAACAGCGGGTTTTTTACAGGAAGGACGATTTGGATTTGAAGAGGTCACTTATTTACTCCTGTTTGGACATTTGCCCAATCAAAAAGAATTAAATGATTTTGAACATCTGCTTTCGGTATATCAGAAGCTGCCGGAAGATTTCGCTCGTGGCGTTATCCTGAAGACTCCCGGCAAAGATGTCATGAACATGCTGGCCCGGAGCGTCCTGGCTCTGTATTCGTATGATGACAATGCGGATAATACGTCTATCGAAAATGTCTTAAAACAATGTATGAGACTAATCGCTTGGCTGCCGGCTTTAGCTGTGTATGGTTATCAAGCGTATTCTCATTATCATGGCAACCAAAGCCTTTATCTTCATAGTCCCAGGCCGGAGCTCAGTACAGCTGAAAATATCCTCCATATGTTAAGAGTGGATAGCAAATACACCAAAATCGAAGCCACCTTATTGGACTTGTTGCTCGTACTGCACTCTGAACATGGTGGTGGTAATAACTCATCGTTCGTCACTCATGTTATAACATCCACCGGTTCGGATACTTATTCTGTCATGGCTGCGGCTATCGGAGCTTTAAAAGGTCCCAAGCATGGAGGCGCCAATATCAAGGCGCACTATATGCTGGAGAACATCAAGGAAAACGTTAAGAATTGGAATGATGAGGAGGAGATTGAAAACTATCTCATCAAAATCATTAACAAGGAAGCTTATGATCGGACAGGTCTTATCTATGGTATAGGTCATGCAGTTTACTCTATATCGGATCCACGAGAAGTGATCCTGAAGAAATATGCTGTTGAGCTGGCTAGAGAAAAAGGATTGGAGGATGAGTTTAATCTGTTCTCCAAAGTAGACCGACTTTCTCCAGGGGTAATTTCCAAACATAATAAGATGTATAAGGTTATCAGTGCCAATGTCGATTTTTATTCAGGCTTTGTTTACAAAATGCTTGGAATCCCTATTGAAATGTTCACACCCATCTTTGCCATCTCGCGAATGTCTGGGTGGAGCGCTCACCGGATCGAGGAGATCGTCAATGCTGGAAAAATCATCAGACCGGCCTATAAGAGTGTTACGCCCAGGAGAGATTACGTCCCTCTCTTGGAAAGAGGAAAATAGATGCAAAAAAGGGATATCCTTTACAAGGATATCCCTTTTAAAATGCAGTCCGGCAGAGAATGGATCAAATATCGATTAATATCAACAAAAGCCTTACTCGTTTTGCTCTTTACCGATAGAATCCCATACCCCGTAAAATTCCTTTTTGACGGCTTTAAGTGCGGTATGAATAAGCTCGTCCAATTCTTCTTCCGATACTCTTATCCCGTATCGCTTAAGCTTGGATGAAAGCACTTCCATCGCTGCATGGTAACGCGTTTCCCCGTCACAGTCTTTAAAAACCTGCTGGGCAAACAGAACGGTATCTTTGGCGATCAGTTGTTTATTTTCAATGATTTGCTTCATTCTGACCAGTTTCTGATTCTGAGCATAGTTTTTCATATTATTGGCGAGGATGGCAATAAGAATAGGGACCAACACAGAAATCAGATCAATGCTTATTTTAACCAACTGCTCGCCGATTGCTTCATTCAATGTTCAACACCTCCTCGTATCAGTGGCTAAGACTTTGGACATACCAGATAAAAAATCCTGCCAGTAAGACCAAAAGCGTTGAGACACTCCAGCGGATTATTGACAGAATGCCTGTCACGGACTTAGCCATAGAATCCAGATCTTTTTCTTTTTTTACCGCATCGAGATCATGTTCCACAATTCTTTCCTCATGGCTTTTCAGCATTTCTTTAATATCCTGACTGAATTCACTGAGCTGCCGGCACAAATGATCCAGTCGTTTGCTCTCCAGCACAGAGGAAGACTCCAGAACCGAAATCCGCTGCCCATGCTCCTGCAGAATTCCAACATGCTCGTGCAGGATTCCTTCATGTTTATCAAGGACCTCTTCGTATTCTCTCAATGTTTCTTCAAAAGTTTCTTCCATCTCCTGTACAGCCATCCAACGCTCTCCTTCCTCTGGCAGATAATTATCTAGTGAATTATGTTATTAATCACGAACAGAAGGATTGACCGTTAGGTTAAATCCCAGTCCGATGGCCTGAGCAATCTTGGCTTTATATTCTGCCTGTTTTAAAGAACTTTCTTCTTCAGGATTGGTAATAAATCCAACCTCTGCCAGAACTGCCGGACATAAAGTATATTTAAGCACATAGTAATTGGCGAATTTTATTCCTCTGTCTTTTGACCGAGTCGAACGAACCAGCTCAGCCTGGATCGAGGAAGCAATCTTCTCCCCCTGGCCACCGGGTTTGTAGGCATAGGTCTCAACACCGCGGGCCGAAGTATGACTGAAGGCATTGCAGTGAATGGAAATAAAATAGTCCGCCTTAAAAGCATTGCACTTTCTTACCACATCGGCCAGATCACCGTCCTGAACAACCAGGGTATTCCAGCCGGCTTTACGCAGGTATTCATCCAGCAGACGGGCGATATCCAGGTTGACATTGGCTTCCCTCAAGCCGGATTTTCCCAAGGCGCCCGGATCAAAACGCCCGTTGTTCAGCGATCCGTGCCCGGGATTGATGCAGACTTTCCCCAAGGCGTTCATCTGTGATAACTCCTCCATCCCACTTGATGAAAAATGAGGCGGCACATTACTGCAACACCTCACTGATCAGGTCATTATCTACGTCGTAGTTTAAAGTATATTCTCTTTGTCCCATAATAGTAATTCCGTCATCCAGGTAGCAGGTTACCATCTTCGTCGTGTAATAAGGCGGAGTCCCGTTGCTGAGGACAACCTTCCTGGCCAGCGTCCCATCCGGCCGCTTCCATTGAACTTCGGTGAAGACCCCAAAGCTGTCTTTATTCAGCTTGTAAAGACTCAGGTCCGCACCATGGGCGAAAAGGTCCTTATAATGAGTATCCACCGCCGAACGCAAGACAGCCAGACCGTGGGCCTGGCTGTCACTTTCATGCTGATCTATGGCATCATCCAGAAGATCAAGGTTATGATTGTAGTCTTCGGGGGTGATTTTTTCGGTTTCGGTGGGTTTGTGCAGGAAAAGTTTTGGGGTAAATAAGGGCATGGGGGTCACCTCCTATGCTTTATTTTAATTGCGTAATATGAATCTAAAGCGCAATATCCTGCGGCGGGACAGGCCATGTAGGATTCTCAGGATCACACGTTTTTGGAAAGTCCCTGAGCTGTTGCCGGTACGTTACCCAAGCAACTTTGTCTATTGTTGCTGGCACATCTGGTAGTTGAGTCCAGTCGCATTCAGCAAGCCTTTTAGTTCTATCTGCTCTGATAGCATTAAGCAAGTCTTCAATTGTTGGCTGAGTAGGAGGATACCAAACATTATTTTTTAATGTCCAGTTTTGTTCGACCTCATCAGGACATTGTATAAATTGACTTGCAATCTCCTCTGTATAGGCTCCTACCGGATTAAAGTCAATAATCTCTAAGGCAATCCCATTTTCAACTCTTGCATATTTCATGTCCTATCCCCCTAAATCCATTCGACAATAACGACCCCATTGTTCCCAGCAAATGCGTTCCCAGCGTTGCCATAAAAACTATCCGCACCTTTGCCATAAAAACTATCCGCACCTTTGCCATAAAAACTATCCGCACCTTTGCCATATGGCTCAAGCAAGCTTGTCAAATGATTACTGTCTACATTATTGCCAACAAGCCCGCCTTGTCCGCCTTTAAGGTTTAAATCCCCATTGCTTCCTTGGCCTCCATTTGCTCCTCTCGCAAAGGGTGATGATCCGATATTATAAGTATATGTCCCGCCACTCCCACCAGTAGCACTACAATGCGCCCCAAATGATGATGTCCCACCTGCAGCGCCATTACTCCCTTCTGTGGCAGACGGTTGCCCCCCTTGGCCTATGGTAACGGCAATGCTTGCATCCTTTGCAAGTGTAACGTATTTTATTGCAATCCCGCCCCCGCCGCCGCCAGATAAATATGTGTAAGTTGAGGCATGCGCCCTACCTGTGCTCCCACCGCCGCCGACTACTGTAACCTTATAAACACCAGCTTTGGGTGCAACAAAATTTCCATTACCAGTAAAAATCTGTTTTTGCAATCCACTTCCCATGGCAAGTATTGCTTCTTTTGTTCGTAGGGGTGTCATGTATTTATTTGTGGCTACTCCTGCTTCTGCTTCAGCCTGCGTTGATATTCCATAATTTTGTACATTTCCAAGGCCGACGTTTTGTGGGAGATGTGCGTTTGTCGCGCTTTCCGCCTTATGCGCATCAAACTCCGTAATCTTACCGCTAATAATCTGTAAATTCGCAAGCTCTGTCTCTTTTTTTACATTATCATTGCTATCCGGCAAAACGATACCGGAAGATGTTGAAGTTGCCATATCATGCTCTCCTTTTCGCGAAACGTTTTTGAAGTATACATCTTGCTAATTTTCCATGCTCATAACAATTATCTGTAATAGCCGCAATCACAGCTATTGACTGCGACTGCTTTTATCCGTTTTGCCAATGATTGCGGCAACAACTCACTTAGCTTTAATTCTTCTGCTAATGGCTACTTACCTGATTACTATTATTTAAGCATTATTTTTTAGTCCTACCCGCCTGAACTTTCTCTCTGGAATTGCTTGTTCTTGGTCAGGGTTCGGGGTTATTGTTATTGCTCCGTTGTCTGGCATTGTACCAACTATTCCAGTATCGTTGTCGTTGCTGAATGTCTTAGTAGCTAGAACATCGCCAGCAACGGCAGTACCCGAAGTCCTAGCCCCTCTAGGCAACATCATATGAAGTCTCGTTATACTATCCATCTATTTCCCTCCTTTTTTTGTGAGCACCATAGTTAAAAAAAGAAGAATTGTTACAGAGATGGCATATAAAACAATCCACTTCATAGCATTCTCGTTCTTTATATGGGTCTTTAGTGAAGTTACTGACTAACATACTTTACCTTCGGCTGAATCAACGCTACAGTATTTGCATACGGCACAGCAGGGTAATTATTTAGGTACTCGTTTAAGAGTGTAGCGTCCGATGGGTAATCGTTTGTGATGTGGATTTCGTCAAGCATAGTACCTAAAGTATTTGCTGATGATGTAGTGCAACCTAAATAAATAGAAGAGCCAAAAGCAGACGGTAAATATGGATTCGATGCTGTTCCAACTACAACACCATCAATCAAAAATTTGGTTTCTGTGGTTGACCATTTTACCGCAAATAAATGCCATCCATCGGATGTAGCGGAATCATCTACATAAAGCGAAGTGGCTGTACCAGCATCATTTTTTAACTGTACATACCATCTTGCGTAATCGGGGGCATGAAACATTATAATCGTACCACTTCCGACCGCTCCGCTAACTTGCAGTATACGAGAATAGATGTTAGATAACATCCTTTTTGACGCAGAATTAATATACGCCCACATCCGTATACAGCCCTGTGTAGGAGTTAAACCACTAGGAGTAGCAATAGAATATATTTCAGCATTCCGTGTCCCATCAACAAAACTTGTGGTATAGGCTTTTTGCTCAAGTTGGGGACATGAGACATAAATACTTCCTGTAGTAGAACCATCTGCAATCCATTGAGATGGATATATTGATACGTACATATAAGTATTTGTACCATTGTTTTGAAACGTTGCAGTTAGTTTATACCAATCGTCTTCAACTTTAGTAAAAGTCTGAGTAAACGGACTTCCTGCACTAGTTGCTTCGAGGGTACTCCAGTCTATGAAACTATAAAAGTTAATTGCCGTACCGCCTGAAAGACTTATTGATATTTGTGTAATGTTTGCCGAACCTTTTTTTAAATATACAGAATAAGTGTAATAAGATTCGTTTGCACTTATTGTTACTCCGGACGACCTGTTGTACATATTTACAGTATTACTATTATCTTCAAGATAAAAAGCAGGAAAACCTTTAAAAAAAGAACTAGCTTTAGTGCAATAACATTGTATAGTCCATTTAGAAGCATCAGTTAATTCTAAAGGCTTTTGAATTAGATTCGTCGTACTCTCTTCCACCCACACAGGATTTGATGGTTGGATAAGAATACCGCCATTGGCGTTAGCAAACATCAAATCGCATTGCTCTTTTGTTGGCTCGTTGCCTGCCCCGTAAATCGCGGTTAAATCCACAACTATCATTTGTTGTGCCTGCGTTTGTGCCGCATCAGCACTTGCGGCATCGGTAAAAGATGCCCTTAAAACAAAGCGAATCATATCTAAAAAATTAGATGGAACCACAGCAACAAACGACCCTGTATACCATGTATTTAAAACTGGATTAGTTGCAAACGTACTTACTTGCGCGTTTGCAGTGTAACCGCTGGAAGAAATATAGAGTCTAAAATCGGTCGAGCTACCAGAAGTTATACGCATCTTTGCTCTTGCATATATTTTATGACCCACAATAACCGGAAAAATCGTGTTTTGCGCTGATTGATGATAAGAATAACTACCTGTGCCTACCAGAGTAGCAATGTTGTTTGTCGCTGTGCCTGTAGCTCCTGAAATTTGCCACCCTGTAACACCATTAACAAAATTACCATTTGTAATTAAGTTCCTTATCAACCGCCCATACTCCATCCTCGAAGTGTTCTGAGGAAAAATGCGTCCTGCTGTGTTTTTTCCTACTCCTGTACGTGTAAACTGTGCAGGGTAGATATTAGGCTTCGGGGATTTCTTCGACAGGAGGAACATCTTCAACCACCTCCGGGATATACTCAGTTATAGCTCCTTCGGCAAATACGCATTTGGAATAAGGAAAAACATCTTGAAAATTGCAACATAGATCAGGGAGGAAAATACTTTCAGCATATTGCATTGAAATCGGTTCATCAGTCGTGCAAACTTCAGTGTTACCTTCAAGAATCAAAGTATCTGCATCGTCAAATACGCTTAAGGCAACAGCAGATGTCTTCTGTCCAACCAAAACATTTATTTCATATCTCATGATTATCTCTCCTCTACTCTTACAGCATTATTTGCTGATGCTATAGCGTAAATTGGAGTAGCATCTATAGCAAACGCCCGATATTCGCCAGGTTGTATAGGGAATCCATTTGCGGTTGTTACTCCGCTTGCACCGTAATAGATCGGTAAAGTTCCCTCGTTAAAAACTTCCATATACTGACGATTGGATAATCTTGATGCTCCTGCGAATAGTTCTGCGGCAACGGTGCCTATAGTCTTTGCTCCGACTACAGGAGCTTTATTTACGTTCGCAAAACTACCAACTATCGAATGTCTAGTAGCGTTATTCTCTCCGTATAAAGGTTCAAACTCATCTGTTGTGGGATTGTAATATTGTGGTATAGGTTTTCCATCACCGTCTGTAAGCAAATTTTTTGTATTATAAGACATATATTAGCCCTCCTGTTTTGTAGTAATTATCATAGATTCAGATAAAAACACAGTTACAAGGTTATTGACACTTCTTAATGGATTCGCATCAGGATTCCATGTCTCGAATTCTTCCCAGGTAAACCCTGCATCGTCGAGGTCGGCCCAAGTGATCTGGGCAGCATCCAACTGCTGCCAGGTCAGATAGGTATACAGATATTCCACCAGAAGGTGAGCAGGGATGATCTGATTAATCGCCTTGTCAAAGTCATCAATGTTCGGCGGGGTCCCGTAGATCCCTGTAAATTTGATCTGTACTTTGTTCTCCGCAGGTACCAAAATGACTTCCACATCACCGTTCTCAAAACTTTCTGCTGTTTCCTGAACTTTGGCTTTGGTTGTTGTCCCAGCCCCTCGCAGTTTAGCCTTGATGACGCTCCGGCGATAACTAAGCGTTTTGCTCTCGTTTACAGAGATCTCCAGGTACTGTTCCCAGGATTTTAAACCCCAAGTTGCGGTATCCACGAAGCACTGAGCAAGGACGTCTTTTACATCAACCATCATCGTTCCCGTTGTTTGGCCGACAGAGGTCAGAACAGACTTAATCGGCTCCTGGTTAGCGATAAAGGCGGGGATATACCCCAGAACTATACTGCTGCGATCAGACACTGAGCGTCACCGCCCCGACTACGGCGACCTGACAGTTTCCGGCAGTTAAGCCTACCGAGATATTTTCCGTGCCTTCGTTGACCGTCAGACCCGAGTAATCCAAAATTCCGGGAGTCTCCAGCAATAGACTGCCAATCTTAGCATAACTGACATAATTCTGTTTTAATGCAATCTCTTTCAGGTAATCCGCTGTAAGTTCAGTCAGGGATGTTGTCACCTGCTCCGACGTGTATCCCTCAGCAAGCGAGACTGCAGCCGCAATATTGATATTTAAACCAACGGCTGATTCTACCGTCAGGCCTGATCCTATCGGCATAACTGATTCGATATAATCAACTGTATCTGATACTAATTCGGAATCGGCTGATTGTTTTTCGGAATCAATTATAACAACCTTAACGGTTCCTGCTCCGTCCCATAAGGGAAAAACTATGGCATCCCCAACGCCGACTACTTCCTTGGCCCATTGCAAATAGTGGGAGGCATTGCCACTGGTGGCAGGATAACGTACTTTTTCCAAAAGTCTGTTAAGAAGCGCATCATCAGTCTCCACATCTACTCCGCCGGTAGTGGGGTTTTCATTGGTGATACTTGTTACTCCCGGTATAGCTGCCTGGGCTTTTTTTATAGTCCCGCTGGGGACGTTTCCGGTGATGCCGGGAGTTTTAGCCTGGATAGGGATGAGTACATATCCGGCTGCCGGAATACTTGTGCTCTCAGTCGTTGCGAATTCGATCCCGCCATCTGTGACAAAGATCTGTCCCTGTGCAATAGCGATTCCTTGGCTGCCACTTACTTTAAGCGTTCCGGTAGCGTAGGTTGCAGCCTTTCTTTCCAGACCATGCTCGCCTGCCCGGTAATCCAGGTACTGGCCGTTGGTTGTCTGGGCAAAGGAGAGGGCCAACACCAGATCAAGGTTGGTATAAAGCTGGGCCATTTCCAGAGCTGCTGGCGACAGAACGTCATGAATAAAACTGCCTTCCGAACAATCCATTCCGGAAGGCACCAGGCTTTTCAGCCTTTGCAGAATTTCCGTATAAGTTTGAGTTTCGTACACTATATCTCTACCTCCCCATAGGGTGTAATCAGGGTACAATTAACCTTCAGTCCGGAGCCTTCATGATTCATACTTACATCCCGAATATCCCGAATATATGGATTGACTTGCAAGGCTTCCCTTATCAGGCTTGTTGTTTCACTTTCCGTAATTTCTTTACTTAACCCCTGACCGATCAAGCCTTCTAATTCATTGCCGTAATCCCAGGAATAGGCTAAATACCTGTATCTGGGTGTCCTAAGCGCTTTCATGGCCCAGATTTTGATCGCCTCGGCTTCAGTGACTGTCTTCAGTTTGCCGTCTGTCATCAGCAGACAATCGTTCGCAAAGTCCCAGGCATATTCTTTGGGTACAGGCAGATCTGCCGAAGCATTTGCTGCCGGCACAGACTGTGAAATAAAAGGGAAAATAGACTCAGCCACTCAAACTCACCACCTTGCATAAAACAATATAATTCTGATAACCTTCCAAAGGCAAGACGGCCACTAAATCATCTTTGGCCAGACAGGATGCGATGTTTAATTCTCCAGCGGTATAGGCGATTTGCAGGATATGATGATTGTGGCTGCCATGATCGCCTACAGCTGTTTGATCGGTCACTCCTGTCGCAGTGGCTGTGGCCAGTTCGGTAAGACACTGGTGTTCCACCAGATCTTCCGCCAGCAGCAGATTATCCAGGTCTACCTGCAGATCACCGATCTGGATAAGAAGGTTTGGTAAAGGATTGATAACTTTGCCAAGCATGACAAAGGGCGGATTATTCTTGGCCCCCTGGGACTGCATCATAGCCACCAGATCGGAGTATGGATTTTTCTCATTCACTTTTCTCACCTCAAGCTTCAAGGAGCTTTTTAAAATCTAATTGCAGCTCTATGTTGTATCCGCCGTCCTGCCAGGTATGCTTATCCTCGGCGATATAAAACAAACCAGTCAGCCCGGTAAAAGGCTCCCTAACTCTAACGGCAGACCCTGTGATGCATTCCGGATTACCCAGGGCATAGATTCGTCCTGTCCGTTCCAGCCCTTTTAACATATTGCGGGCCACGGTATAGGGGTCCTTATCCGTCTCTCTTTGGTAAATTGCCTGCAGCAGGCCGTAATTCTGTTTCCATTCTTCGTTTTCAACCTTATCCAGGTACTCTGCCTGATCGTTATAAATCTTTACCCTGTTCACCATGTTTTCAATACTCTCGGAATAGACAGCTTCCGTGATATTACTGTCTGATCCTAAGGTATAGGCTACCTGCACCAGGCCTTTTTCCCTGACGCTCAGCTTATTGTTTTCCATGCTGAGAAGATATTCTTTGCCGTTTTGTTTGGCTGCCGCAGCAAAGGCATCCTGAATGATTTCATAAGGGGACTTGTTAAAGACTACAAGGTCCTGGATAATTCCAGTCCCGGCCAGTTCTCCGGTGTTGATACCGAAATCAGCGGCGATTCTGCCGGTGATCGCTTCGGCGGATGTTTTTTTGAAATTATAGGCTGCTTTGGATTTCAGTAAATAGAACAGCCCGTCAAACGCCGTAACGCTGATCGTGCTGCTTGAGCGGGTAAGATTCTGACCAATAATATAACCGGAAAACAGTTCTTTCCGGTTATCGTCAGCTAATCTCAGCATTTTACCTACGGTGATATTGACTTTAGGGATATTGAAATCCGAAGAGGGCGCAAGGACTTTAATATCTAGTCTCCTTGCAGCCTGTGCAGTATCACCGCTCCAGATAATCTGTGTGACCAGTTTGCTGATATCCGTGCTTTTTCCTGATTCCAGCAGTTCAATGATCATAAGAGCAGCACCTGCCCTGGATAGATCAGGTTCGGATTCTTGATCCCATTCTTGGCAGCCAGCACTGCATATTTTGAACCGTCCCCGTATTGTCTCTGGGCAATAGCCCAAAGGGTATCTCCGCTTTTCACGGTATATTTCTGAGGAACCTCTTTGGTCACAGGTCTGGTCAGGGTGCCGGTTTGCGTCGTATCAGCCGTGATATATTTATATTCCTTGAGTTCCAGGGTGTAATAGACATCTCCTGTTCCTTCTTTTTCGCCGTATTTGAAGCTTTCTATAGAAACCGATAAGTCAATATCGGTGGAAGTAATGGTTAATTTGACGGGCTTTCCAGACTTGCGCCATTCTTCAATCTTTCTAACACAATCGTAAGGGGAGGGGAAACCGGTATATTGGCAAAAGTGGTATTCATCATTGGGGAAAAAAGAACTGATAGTGATGGTCGCCAGGTTCTCTTTGCCCAATACGTTTATCTCTCCAAAGTCCTGAATATTTGCTGTTTGATTCTTATTACTGCGGGTAATCTCAAAAGATGACGGCGGGACAGGCAGTTGGAACCTTTCCCCGCTATAGGTCAGATAAAATTCCATAGGAATATCACCTCCTTAATCCTAGGCCATGTTCAAAGCGGCTTGCCTGATTCTAAAGGTTAATGCTGTGGCAATCCTGTCGATATCCGCTTCCTCGCGGACGATGATGGTGTCGGAGAGTTTGGCGATATTGACTCCGCCGAGTCCGTTATGCAGGTTATTGGTTTCTCTCTTGGTCAGAACGGATTCCCCTTCGTGAAGGAGGGCAGGGAAGTTGTCGTAGGGGACGCGGGGGAGGCCGATGGCATGCCTATTGAAATATGGATTATCTTTCATGTAGTCTTCATTACTATTAAAAAATGGATCATAAGCCCAGTTATTCAAAACTTCTGTGAAATATGATCTGTAATTTTGTCGGTCTGCATCATACTTTTGATGCATCTGTTCCGGTGTTACATTTAAGAAAGGATCTTTCATCATATTTTCCCGATTGGAATCAAACATTGGGTCATAAGCCCAAGTAGCTAAAGCATTTGATAGATATTCTTTTCTTTGTGTACGATTTAGTTCGTACTTCTGGGCCATCTCTTCTAGGGAAATATCGTATCTTTCTTGAGTATACTTATCATCATAAAATGGATCATAAAACTGATAGTTCTTACGAACTATATCACCAATTTTATTTCCATATTTCTCCCCAATATTACTTCCGATAAGCATTCCAATCGGTAGAAGTGGAGGAAAGACCAACCCTGGGAGCATACCAATAATTCCATAAATAAAACCATTAGTACTTGTATTTAACTCTTCGCTTAGATCTCCAATAGCGCCCGTATTTATATAATTATCAATTGCATGAACGACTATAGGAATAGCTTCCGAAATAACAAGACCGGGTATTGCCGATACATCTTTAAAAAGTGGAGCTAACCCAAACTTCATTAAGCTTGAAAAGTAATCACTATCTGTCTTAGTCTTATCTTTTTCGTATTGATCATTATAAACATCGAACATAAATTTCGCAGGTGCTCCATATTCTTCGTAAAGATTCTCCCCAATATTTAACAGTTCTTTTAATTTTTTTAGGTCACTCATAATTACTGACTCACTTCCCTGCGTTTATAAATTTCCATTTCATAAAAAGCTCTGATTATAATCTGCTCCCCTATTGGCATCTCGGCAAAAACAGACGGTCTTATCCCTTTTGTAGTCCAGTAATAGTAAAGCATTTGGACCCAGCCGTCTGTATTAATTAGTTTTTTATTTCGGCAATGACATTTTCTCCAAATCCGCTTAGCTCAGTGATTACATTAAATAACTTAACTATTTCTCCTGGAAGAAGGATCTTATTTACTAATTCAGCGGGTGTTGGAACATTGTAATGTTGCATCAAATCTTTGTTTTTAAAACTTGGATCAATAACTCCTGTCAGAACAGTAATAGCTTGGATTTCCGAAACATTCACCTTGTTACTTACGCCTGAGCTAATATTTGATGCTGTCTGCTGGATATCGAAATATTTTGTAGGCGACAACGCCTGACAGGTAAACACCGCCTGCCCGTTAAACAAGGAAGAGAGCCGCGGGATCTCAACCTTTCGTGTAGGTAATTTAAACTGTTCGGTATCTGCTTTTAGCAGTAATTCCAACGTGTTCATTTGTTTCTTCCTTTCGTTTTTCTTCATAGTACTATTAACCTTTAATCATATTCATTTTTTATTTTGTAACAATTATCCGCATCAAGCGGACATGGATGCAGAGTCGTTTGTTCAACAAGGATGTCCTAGTGCCGCAGTGCCATAGATGGCATAGAGTGGCTGCGCCAGGAGGCGTAAAGGCCAGCTCAGGCCTTTACGACCTGTCGATAAGTGGTCAGAGTTGTTGCCTAGATTCGCCTCTAACACACGCTAGAATTTTAATATCCTCCTGAAACGCTCAATCAACTAGCCCTGAATCAGAGCCGGATCAATGACATCCAATAAATCAAAATCACTGAAAGTAAACGGAATTGTCTCTTCTCCGTTTTTGCCGGCTTCCCAGTCGGCCAGAGAGACTTCGTCGAAAATTACATTTTTAATGGCTACACGCTCCGACCCATAAGCGTCGGGATCAGCCAGCTTGGAAACGATGGTGCAGATCGTTCCTTTACCGTTCTTGATATTCTGGGCAATTTTATTTACCATCCGGCTGGAAACCTTATGGAGCTTCAGGCTGCCTTTGCCTTCCCAGCCGGTGACCTTAAAGCCTTTGGCCATACGGCCACAAATCTGCACGTCGCTTTTGGTTAAGTTGATTTTGGCCTGAAGACCGCTGCATTCAGCGACCTTTTCGTCATCCAGCCATACTTCACCGTGCGTACCGTTGATAATTCTTTCCGGACTCAGTGCCATGTGTTTTACCTCCTTAAATGGTTACTACCAGTTCAAAGTCTTCAATCGCATCGACGATCTTGATGGGGCCTGCCAGGAAGATCTTATCTCTGCTATTGGCTTCCCTGATCTGCTGGTCGGACATCGAGCTGGTGTCAACACCGATAGACTGCAGGTATAATTTCTGAGCATCAATATCGATATCCACGGAATTTTTACCCCTGTCAAGAAGCTGCTGATCCTCCAGCGATTCGTAATAGGCTCTGATCGCCATGATCAACAGACACTTATTGTCGTAGGTATTGGGAATCTTACCGATGTAGCTGTCATTGGTCGTCTTCTTGATATCGGAGTAAATCATATCCATGATATCGACGAGCTTAATCTTCTGGAAATCGGCTCCTTTGTTTGAGGTCAATGTCGTTAAGCTATTGACCGCACGCGCTATTTTTACCTTTTCCCCGTCATTCATCAGGACCAGCTTGCCGGCATCAATCGCGGTATCAAACTGGCTGGTGGTTAGGTGGGGGACATCATCCACCTCTGGCAGCACCTGGAAGGTGGCGCTGATGGACAACGGATTGCCAGCCAGTATTCCGGCGATTCTGGAACAGTATTGGGCTGCGGTATAGGTTACCCCGCCAATTACAATACTGTCAGTTGCAAAGTTGATGACCCCTTCGTGGTCCGCAGCCGTATTAGGCAGGACAGCTTTTACTTTCATATTTTTGGTGTCCCTTAGACCGATAACCCAGGTCGCCATCGTCGTTGCATCACCCGAGCTTATTCCTGGAACAGCCAGGTAATTCCAGACTGATCCTTCCAGATAAGTCTGGGCTTCACTGTAGTCGGATGCACTTGTCGGCAGAACATAAACCAGGACTTTCTGGGGCGGATTGACACCGCCTTTGAAAGCTAACTGGATCTGTTCCTGATTTGCTGCCGTGAACCCGGCCGGCATGTCATCCAGGGTAAATAAAACGTTTGCTCCCGGATTGACGTCGTCTTTAAGGATCAGGGCAACAATTCCTCTTTCCCCGCGTTTGATGGCGGTGCTGGCTACTTCTTTAAAAATAATACTGATTTTCGGTAGTGGCATCTTTTAATTTCCTCCTTTAATGGTCAAAATGACCTACAAGTCCAAATGAAGCTCCAAGCTTCCGGCAATCTCTCCTGAATCTGCCTCCGGTCTGCTTCCGGTAACATCCAGGTTTAGTCCCAGGTAAATCTCTTTTCCTTTGGGCCCTCCCGTTAACTGGCGAATTTTTACCGATCTGTCTTCTATCTGGAAATACCCGCAGCTAAAAAGTTGCCGCAGATTTTCATAGACAGTGTACTGAACCGCCTTGTCCGGATTGTTATTCCCATTCAGTGGTGCATAGAAGATGATATACATGATGATGTTTCTGGAATAAAAGGTTTTGTTCTGATCTGTTTGTGTTTCCTGGATAAATGGAACATAAAAAGAAGGCCTGTCAAAGCTTTCCTGTAAATCTTCCAAATAGATCGTATATCCAGGATATTCAGATAGTATCAAGTTGCAAACCGCGTCGATGATCCCTTGTATCAATCGTCTCAATCCTCCTTCCTTTATAAATGCACCCTATCCGAACCCTTTTCTAACACAAGGAATCCTTTGTCGGCGACCGGATACTTCTCTTTCTTTCTTGATTAAGGATACTCCCGAATTTCATTTGCTCACATCCAAATCACGGTATTAGTCCATAATTGCATATATTATTGCGGCCCGGCCCCTCCCTGCCTGTCTCTGGCTGCATACAACCCGCCGTTTCCGGCACACCAATAGGTTTTTGTACTCTTTCATAATTATTTGAACTTCTATCTTTACATCCAGTTCCCTATATTGTGACTGCGCTGATGGAGAATGGTTGCCAAAAAAGAGGAAAGCCGTCTAATTTCAGACGGCTTTACACTATTCAGTATAATCTAATTTATTGTTTAAAAACGGCAAGAACACGGGAGATATTCGGAAATGTTATTACCTTTACCTTTTGTATTTTTTTCTTTAAACACAGTATCACTCCTCTCAACATCTTATATCAGGCCTATCTGTTTGTTTAAGCATATAACGAAGTAAATCTTGCTTTGACTATTAAGGCTGTATCGGCCATTATTTCTTGATATATGTAGGATTACTGTGTAATTGTGTAATTACTTTGGTGGGTTAATTGTTGCGTAATATGAGTCTATTGTGACACAAGTCTATTTTCTACTTCAGTTTTATATGAAGAATCTTGGATTTGTGCAACGCTAATCAAGCCTATTTTAATAAGCCTAATTAACTTTTGGACATATACTTCATTTATAATATAATAATTCCCTCCTGTTTAAGAAGTATCAAATCTACAGTATTTTGAATCTCTGTTAAAGGGTCATTTGGTACTTCCTCTTTAAATACTAGATAATTTCCTGTAAATAAATATTGTATTTCGGTTAGAACTAATGATGGATTACTTGCTTTAATTGTTTCAATTTCGTTATCGTTATTAAACTGAATAACTATATTCATTTAACTTCCCTCCTAGTTAAATTGATGTTAGTGCTTGTATTTTCAAAGAGATTGTATTTATATAAACTTGGCTCTGGCTTGGGGTTAAGGTAATTACATCACCATTTTTAAGGTTTAAATCAACGCTATAAGTTTGGCTTCCTGCGTCTGGACTATTATATGTCCCAATGATGGTCGTATTAACTTTCAAAATAGCATTTCCACCTTGGTTAGAATAAGTTGTAAACGTTATTCTAGCACTTCCTGCGATTAGAAAAGTGATTGGAACGTTGCTACTATTGCTATAAATTACAACATCCGAACCCGCTTCAATAAATTGTATAGCATTGATTGCCGTAACAATTTCAGGTACTTTTTGTGGCTCTGCTACGGTTTGTCCTTTGGCTTCAACTGCGGTTATAATCTCATCTAACTTCGCCCCTCTAGGGCGATAAATAAAATTTGTGCCATCTTTGATTACCTCCACAAAGCCTTTGTCTAATGACGTAACTGCTGTAATCCCATCAACTTCCAGTAATGGTAAATCAGTAACCCCTTCATCTTCGCTTATTGTAATTGCACCACCCGAAACATCGGCTGACAATTCAAACTTTACTACCCTTGAGTCGCTTTCATGGGTAACTTGAATTTGAGTACCTGCTACTGTTGCAAGGGGATAGTCATAGTCACTCCATAGTGACGTACTTTCCGCCAAATGCGCCTCAAGCGCACCCTCTCCTTCATTCAGTTTATCGCTGATCACCTGAAGATTGTCATTAAAAGATTGTCTCGAAACATTGTCGTTGCTGTCGTATAGCTTGATCCCTGTTGGTAATTCCTGAGCCATACATTCGCCTCCTTTCGTAATTTCAAAATCAAAACCGTTGAACCTTATTCAATTTTTCTATCTGACTTTATCTGTGTTTTGGTCATACCTCCTCGTATTTTTTGCGTAGTAAAAGCAATACCGCCTGCTAAAGACGGAAGCCGTCTATTTCAGACGGCTTCACACTATTGAGTATAATCCATTATTCAGTTCAGAATCGGCAAGAACACGGAAGAAATTCGGAAATATCTTTTACACTTTCACCCTTAAGTACTCCACTAGCTTTTGGTTAATAATTTTTCTGCGGTAGCGGACGGATTTTTCATCCATATTCAGGGCCAATCCGATCTGCAGGTTACTTTTTCTTTTTATGCCGTAATAGTCATCACAGATTTTCCTTTCCATAGGTTCAAGCAGGTTCATGGCAAAGGTAATGCCGTCGATTGCAGATTCCAGCTGGATGACCTGCATCTTAAGCTTGATTTTTTTCTGTATTAGTACGACCAGTTCGTTTTGAAATTTTTCTACCGACTTTGTGAACTCCTGATAGGTCTGGACGGTTGGATCACTGATATAGCCACTGCCGCCTCCCGCCGCTGTGCTGTAGTGCGCAACCGTGCCTTTGGAAGGAATCAGTTGGTTGGCATCCAGCAAAATGCAGCGGATGTCATGTTCATTTTTCTCCAGGACTTCCAACGCATTTTTCTTGTACTGAAGTTCCTCCAGTTTTCGGTAATAACTTCGCAGCGTTTTTTCCATATGTTTTATTGCAACTTCATCCATCCGCAGTTTCACTCCTCTCAACTAATCAAAACTATCAATGGAAGTTTTTGCCGTTGTAACCAGCATAAGCTATTTTTAATATCAAAAACGGCAAAACACCGGAAATAATTCGGAAAGAATATTTTTATTTTCTAGAAATCATTTTTTGAACAGCAATAACTGTTAGACTCTTTCCATCGAGTCAAAAAATAATACATCCCGGAAACTTAGCAAGCTGAGAAGCAATTCTTTTTCTACGGTAGCGAATGGCTTTTTCGTTCATATTTAGTTCCGCTCCGATCTGAATATTACTGATACTCCGCAGGCCATAACACTTCTCACAAATGACTTGGTCAGTCTCGTCCAATTGGCTTATGGCAGAAGTTATCCTTTCCACAGCTGCTTCAAGATACATAATCTGTATTTTAAGTTTATGTTGACGCTGTACTAACTCCAAAAGATATTCCTTACACTCGTCTATCGTGGAAGTAAACTCAAAATATCTTTGGGCAGTTTGGTCATTGACATAATAGTCTCCGGAAATAGCCCTGTATCTGGATACTGCCCCCCGACTCGGAATAAGATCATACACATACAGGAGCATCAGCTTAATTTCCTCGCTATTCTGATCCACGACGGTAAGTAAATTGTATTTGTGTTGAATTTCGTTTAGTTTGCGGTAATAATCCCTTAGCATTGTTTCAACCTTCTTGGCTGCTTCGTGATTGACCTTGGCATTCATATCATCACCTCAATCTTCAGCGCTTCGAATCGAAGAGCATCTTCATTATATTGCTACAAATAGTAGCAGTCAATTGCTGTATTTGGTAGTTTGTATCTGTTTTTTGCTGTTTTCTATTGAAATGCTACGTTGTGTAGAGTAAAATGGAGTCACAGGGAGGGAAGCATATGTCTTTTGGCCAAACCTTAAAAAAACTGCGTATAATAAAAAAAATGACTCAAGCTCAAATAGCTGATGCGCTCGAGGTATCCAGATCTGCCATTTCACTTTATGAGCTTGACCTGAGAGAACCCGACATCAGATTTTTACAAAGAGTATCTGGTTATTTTGATGTTTCAATAGATTATCTGCTGGGGGAAAAAGAGGATTCCACTGCAATTCTTGATGGTTCGCAAGGAGAACGAGTTGCCGATCTATTGTTAATTCCTCTTGTCGGTAAAGTACCTGCCGGAACTCCCGCTATACCGATAGAAGATATTGAAGATTATCTTCCGGTTCCAAGTAGTTTTGCCAAAAAAAACCAGGTTGTTTTTGCTCTCAAGATTAAGGGAGATTCCATGATTGATACTGGTATTAACGACGGAGATATTGTCCTGGTCAGAAAGCAGGAGGTTGCTGAAAATGGTCAGACTGTGATTGCGCGTATCAATGGGGAAGATGTTACGTGTAAAAGGTTTTATTCTGTCAATAATAAAGTTACGTTAGAACCTGCCAATTCGAAATATAGGTCCCTGGAACCTCAAAATGTTGAGATCATCGGTGTCGTCTTTAAAGTCATTAAAGACGTATTCTAATAGCTTACCTTCGTCTTTTTAATATGTTTAACGCTATTATTCATACTATTATTAGTAAAAGCATCTCTTTTTTACATAAATATACAAAAATTTGGTAAGAGCTATTATAACATCTCATGTTTTAAAAAAAGTAGAATTATTTGCTATTAGCTAAGAATTTACCTTTTTGAAAAATAATAATTAATTTTTAAGGTAGACTAATAAACCCTGTCTGAACTAAACGTTCGGGGTTTTATTTTTTTATCTATATAACATTAATATATTTAATGATCTAATTAAAAATATCAATATATAACTTGACAAAATTAAAAACACTACATAATATTAAGGTGTGAATTGAATATATCAATTTATATACTTGTCTACATAATAAAAATGAAGATGATAATTAATAAAAGAGCATAAGAGCATGAGAGCATAGGTGTAAAGGGTGAGGATATTGGAACCAAGAGCAAGAAGATTGAAGATTCGGGTTCGCAAGGGATGGTTTAATCTGTTTCTTCCTGCCTTGAGCTTCAAGTTCGTCAAGAAGATCTTGGGACTGGGGCTCAAGTATTCCGGAATGGGAAGAGAGAAACATAAAGAGCAGGGGACAAAGAGTCTGGATTCTCATGGGTTTGATTCTTGGGATAAACACGTTGGTGATAACGATGTTGACACGCAAGAAATCTTACATGAGCTAAACTACTTCATTGATGAACTTGCCAGACTGGAACCCTTTGTGTTAGTCGAAGTCTATGATGCAACCGAAAATGTATACGTTAAAATTGAAACGGTGTGAGGTGATGAATGATGAAATATGAGCTTTTAGGAAAATGCCCTGTCTGTGACAGTGACATGAAGGTGACGGAGTTATCCTGTCCTGATTGTCGTACGGTTATCAAAGGCCAGTTCGAACCTTGTAAATTCTGCAAGCTTACCAAACAGCATAAGTACTTTATTGAGGTATTTATCAAAAACAGGGGAAATATCAAAGAGATTGAAAAGGAACTTTCCGTATCTTATCCAACTGTAAGAAATAAGCTGGAAGAAGTGATCGAAGCTTTAGGGTATAAGGTGGAGACCAAAGAGAGCAGTGTAAATCGAAAGGAGATTCTGGATAAGTTAAGTAAAGGAGAGATTAGCAAAGAAGAAGCCCTCAAACTATTAAGCGAATAGAGAAAATGATAATTACCCGTAAATGATAGAAGGTTAATAAAAAATGAGTGAGGTTAATAAAAATGAGTAAAGAAGAAAAACTGCAAATTCTAAAGATGATCGAAGAAGGGAAAATTTCATCAAGCGAAGGACTTGAACTGATGGATGCCCTCGATAAGGGGGAGAAGGAAGAAAAGATTCCCGCAGGCCAAAATGTGAAGTGGCTGAGAGTTAATGTGAAAGATGGAAACAAGACAAAAGCTAAAGTGAATATTCCGCTCTCTTTAGTTGACGTGGGTCTTAAAATTGGAACAAAGTTTGCACCGGAATTAAGAGAAGCAGGACTGGATAAACTGGACCTGAATGAAATCCTTCAAGCGGTTAAAGATGGTGCTCAGGGCAAGATCGTTGAAGTCGATGATGAAGAGAACGGCACCAAAGTAGAAGTGTATGTTGATTGAGGAAAAATAAAAGCAGCTGTCTTTTGGCCCTTCTGGTTAGAGACAGCTGCTGATTTTTGTGCTGAACAATACAACGCTAAAGTTTAAAGCGGGATAATCTTTATAAATGCTTATAGTCTATCCCTAATGGTCTTAACGCCCTTGGCAGGATACCATGGACTTCAGCGATGAGGACACCATAATTGATGATTGGAATATGCTTATTCTTAGCTTGATTGACTCGGTGGAGCATCTCCTTGTGATTGAGCATACAGCCGCCGCAGTGAACGATGAGCTTGTATTCATCCAAATTGTCAGGGTAATTGGCGCCATTGCAGAAATCGATCTTTAGTTCTCCGCCTACCCTTTGCCTAAGCCACCGAGGTATCTTTACTTTACCAATATCATCCGGCTGTTGGTGATGGGTACAGGCTTCAGCAATCAAAATCTTATCCCCTGGAACGAGTGCCTCCACAGCTTTGGCCCCTCTGGCCAAAGAGAGCAAATCCCCTTTATATCGTGCCATCAGGATGGAAAAAGAGGTCAATGGCACATCTGGAGGCAGATCGGCAGAGACTTTTAGGAATGCCTGGGAATCCGTAACCACCAGCTTTGGTGGCTCTTTCAGATAATCCAAAGCTTTTTTTAGTTCATATTCCTTACAGACCATGGTCAGACAGTCGTGATCCAGGATATCCCGGATAGTCTGAACCTGAGGGAGAATAAGCCGGCCTTGAGGTGCAGCCATATCTATTGGTACCACCAGGATGACTAAATCCCCGGGTAAAAGGATATCACCGACGATCGCCGGTGAGAGCCATTCGGTGGGCTTTACTTTACTTAAATGCTGTTTGAGTTCAAGGATACCTTCTTTGGTTGATGTACTGACGAAGAGGACAGGGGGGGCGGGCTGTTGTGAACGATTCCCATTCATATGGGCGGATGATAATGCCTCAGCGTCCTGTAACTGAGTTTGAAGGTTGGATATTAACTGATTTCTCAGTATTTCGCTAACCAAATCCACCTTATTAAAAACAACGATGATCGGGATGTTTCTTTCTCTGCAAAGTCGATAAATTCTCTTTTCATCTGTACCGAAACCCGTGGTGGCATCAACGACGAGAAGGCTGACATCGGTCTTTTCAAGGACCGCCAGCGACTTCTTGACCCTCAGTTCCCCGAGGGCCCCCTCATCATCGAGACCGGCTGTATCGATAAGCATGACAGGACCAAGAGGGAGGATTTCCATGGCTTTATAGACCGGATCCGTGGTGGTGCCCGGGACTTCAGAGACCAAGGCGATATCCTGATTGGTGAGGGCGTTGATGAGACTGGATTTTCCCGCATTTCTCCGCCCGAAGAGAGAGATGTGTAAACGGGAGCCTTTGGGTGTATCTTGCATATCTATTCCCCTCTTTCCACTTTACTAGGAATTCCCGGTCTGGCAAGTTTACGATAATCCAGGATCTTAGTTGTTTCTTCCTCTGTGAGATAGCCCAGTTCATGGACAGCTTGTCGTATGGGCATATTGTTATGACGTGCGGTTTTAACGACTTGGGCAGTCTTTTCATAGCCCAATTGAGGAAGGAGAACAGGAGCCGTGATCAGACTATTTTCGATCAGCTCGGTGCAACGTTCCTGATTGGCTGTGATCCCCTTAATACACCGATCGGATAAGATTTTGGCAGCATTGGTCAAGAGATCGATAGCTGACAAAAGATGATGGGAAACCAGAGGGAGAAATTGATTGATTTCCAGCTGACCATTCTGGCAGGCCATGGTAATAGCCAAATCACTGGCAATGACTTGGAAAGCGGATTGATTGACGGCTTCCGGGATGATGGGATTTACTTTCCCAGGCATGATACTGGAGCCTGCCTGCATCTCCGGCAGGTTAATCTCACCCAAGCCTGTATAAGGACCGGAGGATAGAAGGCGCAGGTCGTTGGCAATTTTATTCAAGTTAACGGCAGCAGCCTTTAATAATCCGGATACTTCCGTAAAGACATCAGCATTTTGTGTAACATCCAGCATATTTTCGGCCCGGGCCAGTCCGATGCCGGTATTCTGTCTCAGCTTTTCGATGACCAAATGAATATATTCCAAAGGAGCATTGAGTCCGGTACCCACAGCCGTTCCCCCCATATTAACCTGTCTGAGACGTTCCTCTACCTTATAGATTCGCCAGCGATCCCTAGCGACGGCTTGCGCCCAGGCACTGAATTCCTGACCTAAGGTCACAGGGAGAGCATCCTGAAGCTGAGTTCGACCCGGCTTTAAGACACCGGCAAATTCTGCTTCTTTTTCCTGCAAAGCATTTTGAAGCTCTGCTATCTGTTCACTTAAAGGCAAAAGTAATTGGATAGCAGCGATCCTTAAGGCTGTAGGATAAACATCGTTCGTAGATTGATGCTTGTTGACATGGTCCAGCGGATGGATGAGGTACTGGCCTTTTTGTCCGCCAAGGAGTTCCGCAGCCCGGTTAGCAATCACCTCATTGACATTCATATTGGTGGAAGTACCGGCACCGCCCTGAAGGGCATCGGTCGGAAACTGTTCATCCATCTTCCCGGCAAGAATCTCCGAGGCTGCTTCGATGATAGCGTAAGCATCATCCTCTCGCAGATAACCAAGTTCGAGGTTAGCCTGGGCTGCAGAGATTTTAATCAGTGCCAGGGCTCTGATCAGCTGAAGATGGACTTTTTGCCCGGTTAACGGAAAGTTATCTAATGCCCGCTGGGTATGAATCCCCCAATAGGCATTTTGAGGAATGGCTTTCTCTCCTAAAAAGTCATGTTCCAACCGCATGTGCTTTCACCTCCGGTAATAGAATCTTAAATAAAACCGGTTACTCTGTAGTCGTCTTGTTTATTAGGCAGGAGGTAGACCAATTCAGTTAACTAGACTGTGCCACTCAGACCTACTACTGGGTCATTGTGTAGTTATTTAGAGAATGTTGTACTAGAGATAGAGGTCGCGTACACCCTCTTTAATCTTATCCAGATTTTTAATAGTTAACGTTCTTACTTTTTCATTTTGAATCTCTCCGATAAAGTTGCTTATGGTGCGCTCACCCAATTCCCTGGTCGCAGGAGAAGCATAATCCATCAGATACTCCTGGAAAGTCATCAAGGCATTGGGGAGGCAGACATTACAGATATTGCCCGACTTGGCTAACTGCATGAACCGGTCGCCTGTTCTGCCCTGGCGGTAACAGGCGGTACAGTAGCTGGGGAGATACCCTTGAGAACAGAGGTTAGCCAGAATTTCATCAGGACTTCGATGATCTTCTACCTTAAACTGCGCAGTATCATCAACTTTGGGTTGTTCTGAGGTATGATGACAGTTTTCCTCAAACTCTTTTTTGTAAGCACCTACCCCCGTACAAGAACCGGCACTGATTTGTGAGACACCGAGCTTGATCACTTCATCTCTAAAAGAAGAGCTTTCTCTGGTGGAAAGGATGATTCCGGTATACGGTACCGCCAGTCTGAAGATCGCGACGATATCTTTAAACTCTTCATCACTCACTAAATAGGGGAATTCATCAAGATTCATTCCGACAGCAGGCTTAAGTCGGGGTACCGATATAGTATGAGGTCCGACACCGAAAACCTCTTCCAGATGCAGGGCATGGTAGAGCATAGCCAGCACCTCGAATTTATAATCATAGAGTCCAAAAAGGACTCCGGCTCCGACATCATCAATGCCACCCTCCATGGCACGATCCATGGCTGTAGTATGGTAATAATATGAGGATTTAGGACCACTGGGATGCATTTTTTCATAGGTTTCCTGGTGATAGGTTTCCTGGAATAGAATATAGGTTCCTATTCCAGCTTCTTTTAATAGACGATAATTCTCTACCGTGGTGGCAGCAATATTGACATTAACCCGGCGGATAGCTCCTTGCTCTTCACTGGTATTATAAATAACCTTGATCGCATCCAATACATAATCAAGAGGACAATTAACCGGATCTTCGCCCACTTCCAAGGCCAGACGTTTATGTCCCATCCGTTCCAGTATCTTGACTTCTTCTGCGATTTCATCCATGGTGAGCTTCTTGCGCGTAATCTTATTGGCGTGACCATACCCACAATACTTACAGTTATTAACACAGTAATTGCTGAGATAGAGCGGAGCAAAGAGTACGATTCGTTTCCCGTAGATCAGTTCCTTGACTTCGCCGGCTGCTGCCTGGATTTCGCGTCTCAGCTCAGGATCAGTGGTCTGAAGCAATACGGCAGCCTCAGAAGGGGTGAGACCTCTGGCTTCTTTGGCTTTAACAATAATTCTCCGAACATCTTCCGCTGTGGCAGTCTGTGCTTGGTTTAATTCGCGTTGAATCTTTTCCTGGTCAATAAAATCAACCTTACCCTTTGTAGAGTTTGAAACCTTTTTTTGTTCTAGTTTGGCGTAAGCTGTAGCCGTCATCCTGAAACAACCTCCTCTTTAAATCTAATTTAAAAATTTATGTCTTTAAATGATTACTTACTTTTTAAGGTATTAACATGACTGATATGGTCTCCGCGTCCCATCTCCGGAATAAATCCACAAGCCCGAATGCGGTTGTGCACTAATTGGAGATGAACCCTGGATTCATCCGGAATTTTGGCTTTTCCATTGTAAAGAGTGTATTTTGTGCGTACTTCAGGCGGAGAAAGGTTGAGCATAACCACATTGGCACCTGCTTCAAATCCTTTTTCCCATCCGTCACTCTGAATTGAACCCAGTGCGGTGGTGGCAGGGAGAAGTACTTCCGGAAGCAGTAAGCGGGTCAGAGAAAGAAGAACCTTCGTAAGCTCAAAATCACCTGCTGAGTATGGTGCTAAAGGGGTATTATGATGAGGAATAAAAGGACCAATTCCAACCATGTGAGGTTGGAGGTTTTTAAGGAAAGTTAAATCCTTCACATAGCTTTCCATAGTTTGACCAGGCAGGCCCACCATGAAACCCGCGCCTGTTTGAAAGCCGATGTTTTTCAGGTCCCACAGACATCTTTCTCTTTCTTCAAAGGACATTCCGGGATGAAGTTTGTGATAAAGCTCTTGATGGCGGGTTTCGTGCCGCAAAAGATAGCGGTTAGTGCCTGCCCGGAATAATCTCTCATAGGATGCTGTCGGTTTTTCTCCCAGAGAAAGGGTGACAGCGCAGTCAGGGTGTCTGGATTTAATCGATGAAATAAGATGAATAAGACGATCATCGTTAAAGTAGGGATCTTCTCCACCCTGCAGGACGAAAGTTCTGTACCCCAGATCATAGCCCTGGTCACAGATCCGGATAATTTCATCAATAGACAAGCGATATCTCTCACAATCCTTATTTCCGGCCCTTATCCCGCAATACTGACAATCATTACGACAGTAGTTTGTGATTTCAATCAGCCCACGCAGGTAAATCTGACGACCGTACACTTTTTTTGAAGTAAGACTTGCCTGGTAGTGAAGGTATTCTTTGGATTGATGGTCAAGATGGGTCAGCAGTTCAAGGAGTTGGTCTTCACTTAAGTTATGATGTTGGACAAGGATGTCAATAAGTTCTTTCATGGATAACCTCCTCTCAGGATATTGGAAATAAAAAAACTTTCCTGAAAGGAAAGTTTGGATCACAAGAACACTTCACGTATAAAGCAGTCTCGAGTTCTCGTTACTTTCCTTTCAAATCAGAGCGGTCTGTAGTTGATCGGTCTTTTCTGTCAGGGTCAAACGATACCGTATTTAGTTATAAGTTCACGAAGATTTTAGTATGGCGTGGAGCCTTAATGCATTGCAAGTATTCTATGCAAATCTTTCGTGAAAATTTAGAAGTCTTTCTTGGACATGGCAGTCTTCACCGAGACTTTATCGATTTTTCCTATCTTACCCGTTAAATTATTGATATCATCCGTATCTCCCACTACGGCAATAGACACGAGAGAAATTCCTTGTTCAGGGATCGGAATACCCATTCTCCCTTTGATAATCCCCTTGAAGGAAGCCACCGTTTGATTGAACGCGGTCTGGGTTACTTCGGGATCCTCAAGAATAGCGCTAATCACAGCTACTTTTTTCACGGTGATCACTCTCCGTATGTTGAATTTAATAGAAAAGGACTTTCTTTTTCCAAAAGAAAGTCCATTCGAAATCAAAAAAATGTCATTTCACGGACTTTCCTTTCAGATTAGAATCCTATACTTCTCTGTCAGGAAATAAATAAATTTCTAAATAATCAATATTCTTGTGACTTAATAATAACAAACAATATCTTCAATGACAAGAATAATTATTTCATTTTACAATTAAAAGTTAAAATTTTCAAAAAGAAGGAGATACTATAAATTATGACGAAATCTAAAATAGTTCACCAAAGACGCAGAATATCAATAAGCAGAAATGGAGAGAGATGATGAATCAAGCTTTGCAATTCGTTTTATTGATTATCGCAATTAATATAACCTATGTTTCGCTAACAACAGTACGGTTTATTCTCATGATCAAGGGTTTAAGAGAATTTGCTGCTGCTCTGTCAGTTGTGGAAGTGTTTGTTTATATCATGGGACTATCCATTATCTTGCAGAACTTGGATAGTTATTGGAATATAGCTGCTTATTGTATCGGTTACGGCTTAGGGGTCTATTCGGGAAGCCGAATTGAAGAACGGCTTGCTTTGGGCTACATCACTGCAGAGGTTATCGTCAATTCAGTCAATGATGAATTTCCGCAAATACTTCGTGAGAACGGATTTGGTGTAACCAGTTGGATTGGAGAAGGGCGAGATGGTAAAAGACTGGTCATGATGGTTTTAGCCAAACGTAAACGTCAAAAAGAGTTATTGAAAATTATTGACAGCACCAGTCCCAATGCCTTTGTCGTTTTTGAGGAGCCCAAGTATTTCCGGGGAGGTTTCTGGGCGAGCCGACTGACCCGAAGATAGATTTTGAATGTACTTATACACCAGTTTTAAGGGAGTAGAGGATATGGGAGTCCATCAACTTTGCTATATCAATGATTTTCTCACATAGGATTAGGGTGCGAAAATGAATGTTTATGATTTTGACAAGACTATTTATGCCGGTGACAGTACGCTGGATTTCTATTTTTATTGCTTAAAAAAATATCCCAAGACCATGCTTTATCTTCCGGCCCAATTTTGGGCGGGTCTTTTATACGTTCTTGGGAGATACAGTAAGGTGCGATTTAAAGAAAGGTTTTATTCTTTTCTTAATTCGCTAAGTGATATAGACGGAGATATTGATGGCTTTTGGGCCTTGAACGAGTATAAGATTAAAGATTGGTATAAGCTGCAACGGAAAGACGGAGATGTGGTAATCTCGGCCTCACCGGAATTTCTGCTTAAGCCGATCTGCTCCAAGTTAGGAATAAGCGTCCTGATTGCCTCCAAAGTAGATAAACTCAACGGTCGCTATGAAGGCGATAATTGCTACGGTCAGAATAAAGTTGAACGCCTAATATGTGAAATAGAAACATTCGAGATAGATAATTTTTACTCCGATTCCCTATCGGATGCACCCCTGGCCGGCTTGGCCAAGAAGAGTTATATTGTTGATCGGGATTCAATTATTCCCTGGACTGATTATCGCCCTACCGGATTAAAGAAAGTCAAATCAGTATTTGCCTCCAAAGAGTTTCTCGGTTTTTTAATTATTGGCGGAATTAATGCCTTAAACGGTGTTGTATTTGCCTATTTGTTTTCATTACTGATTGATGCTAATGGAGCTTTTGTTGCTGGATACGCAGTCAGTCTGAGCATTTCCTATCTGCTTAACAGTTTTTTTACCTTTAAAGAAACACTTTCTTGGCCAAAGTATTTAAAATTCTGTCTTTCCTATATACCCAATTTCTTAATTCAAAATGTTATTGTCCTGATATTTTATAATTTTTTAGGATGGCACAGACTGTTTGCTTATATATTAGCAGCAATTATCGGAGTGCCGGTTACCTTTATCCTTATAAAGTTTTTTGCTTTTAAGAAAGAAAAATCCAAGAGCAGCATTAACCATTTCATAAAAAAATGATGCTATAGTCTGGTTATTTCTACAGCATGATCATATTGGTTTATTTACTCATTGGGGATACCCCAACCTTATGATATAGAGTCTAATTTTTTATGACGAAAAAGAGAGGAGGAGAGGCAACGCCTCTCCTCCTCTCTTTCTGAAGGGTGTATGGATTAAATGAGGAACAGCATCTCTGCATAGGTAGGTAGCGGCCAAAGTTCCGCATCTACCAGAGTCTCCAGCTTATCCCCATAGATCCTCAGTTCGTTCATGGCTGAAAAAACGGTGTCACGGTAGTATACGCCTGCTTCATAACCTTCTTCATTGGCTGCAGCTTCTACAGCTTTCTCTAAGGCAACAATCTTCACTTTTAAGGATTTCAAACCAGTAGATACTTCCTTAACGACTTCTTCCTGAGCAAACGTTTCGGCACCTGGTACTGCAGATTTAATGCTAAGAACTGAACGTGCCAGATCTCCGACATATTTGGCAACAGCCGGAAGGATGAGTCTGTTGGCCATATCGATCATGGTTTTAGCTTCGATATTGATAACCTTGCAGTATTGCTCTAGCAGAATCTCGTAACGGGAATGTAGCTCTTGTTCACTTAAGACAGCATGTTTTTCAAACACCTTAACACTCTTCTCGGTGATGTAGTAAGGAAGTGCCTCGACCATAGACTTAATATTGGCAAGTCCGCGTTTTTCAGCTTCTACGACCCACTCATCAGCATAGTTATTGCCATTGAAGATAATGCGGCTGTGTTTGTTGAGGATATCTTTAAGAAGAGCTTGGAGTTCAGTATTAAAGTCTGAAGCTTTTTCCAGTTGATCAGCGATCTGACAGAGGCTTTCAGCAACGATGGTATTTAAGACCATGTTGGGGCAGGCGATAGAAGCACTGGAGGGAACCATCCGGAACTCGAATTTGTTACCGGTGAAAGCAAACGGTGAGGTTCTGTTTCTGTCAGTATTATCTTTGGGGAATTCAGGTAACGTGGATACGCCTACTTTCAGCATTCCGCCATACTTGGAGCTCTTCGCCCCACCGTTTTGGATCTGCTCGATAATATCGGTCAGCTGTTCTCCCAGGAAGATGGAGATAATAGCCGGAGGTGCTTCATTGGCTCCGAGTCTGTGGTCATTTCCAGGGTTAGCAGCGGAGATTCTTAAGAGTTCTGCGTATTCGTCAACTGCTTTGATGACAGCGCAGAGGAAAGTCAGGAATTGGGCGTTGTCATGCGGAGTGTGACCGGGATCGAGGAGATTTTGGCCGTCATTAGTACTCATCGACCAGTTATTATGCTTACCAGAACCGTTCACACCTGCAAAAGGTTTTTCGTGGAGTAAGCATACTAAACCATGACGGTTAGCGACTTTCTTCAAGGTATCCATGATGAGTTGGTTATGATCGGTAGCGATATTGGTTGTGGTAAAGATTGGCGCAATCTCGAACTGAGCAGGTGCAACCTCGTTGTGCTGTGTTTTAGCAGAGATGCCAAGTTTCCAGAGTTCTTCATTCAGTTCTTTCATGAAACCAGAGATACGTTCTTTGATACTGCCAAAATAATGATCTTCCATTTCCTGGCCTTTGGATGGAGGTGCACCAAATAAGGTACGTCCGGCCAGTACCAGATCCATTCTGGCTTCGAAGAAGCTTTTATCGATCAGGAAGTATTCCTGTTCAGGACCAACTGTGGTGATAACTCTCGTACAGGTTGTGTTGCCAAAAAGTTTTAAAAGTCTTACTGCCTGCTTGGAGAGAGCTTCCATGGAACGAAGAAGTGGTGTTTTCTTATCGAGAGATTCTCCGGTGTAGGAATAGAAGGCTGTAGGGATGGTTAGTGTGACATTCCCGTTTCTGTCTTCCCTGATAAATGCAGGAGAGGTGCAATCCCAGGCGGTATAGCCTCTGGCTTCGAAAGTAGCACGGATCCCGCCACTGGGGAAGGAAGAAGCATCAGGCTCCCCTTGGATTAATTCTTTTCCGGAGAATTCCATAATGACTTTACCATCTGGTGTAGGTGAAATAAAAGCATCGTGTTTTTCGGCAGTTAAGCCTGTCATGGGTTGGAACCAGTGGGTAAAGTGAGTTGCGCCTTTTTCCAGAGCCCAATCTTTCATTGCACTGGCTACAACTTCAGCAACGTTTGGATTGAGTTCGGTACCCTCATCGACCGTTTTTTTCAAAGCTTTATAAGTAGCTTTGGGCAGTCTTTCCCTCATGACTGCATCATTGAAAACATTTGATCCGAAGATATCCATAGTCGTAATCCCCCTTCAGTAAATAAAAAAATATTTCATGAACCATATGGTTCATATTTACAAGTTGTTAGAAGTGGCTAGTGTTAATGGTATTAAAAAGAAAAAGACACTTAGACCCAAAAGCACAGGCGTGTTTTTGAGTTAAGCATCTTTGCTTCTACCATATAACATATAAAAAATTAACATACTTACGGTCAAATAACAAGTAGAAAAATTTATGTATACATAATATTCATTTATGTTGTTCATTTGCAGCTTTCGAGAAATCTATTAAAAAGAATCATGAAAAGATAAAAAATATCCAATAATAGTATCACAAATAACTATTTCTAAATTTGCAGTGGGTATTTTCGGTATCAATAATTTACAATTTCTAACAAGCAAGGCAGGAAAAAAGGTGCTATTGCAAGAAGATAGTCTAATCAATTTAACTGGGAGGTACTCAAAGCATGAGTCTGGTATACGTAGGTTTTGTTCCCCATCCCCCCATTATTGTGCCAGAGATCGGAAGAGGAGAAGAACTACAAAGTCAGAGTACGGTTGACGCAATGTATAATATTGCTAAAGAAATTGTTGCTATGAATGTCAGTACTATTCTATTTGTTTCACCCCATGCCCCTCTCGCTGAGGAAGGACTGGTTTACTTAAAAGGCGATACACTATCAGGTAGCTTACAACGTTTTGGAGCTAGCGAAATTCGATTTAGTATGGAAGTTGATGATTCGGTCCTGGAACAGATAAAAGAAGTTCTACCGGATTCTAATCCCGTTTCCGTTGAGCTTGACCATGGTGTTTTAGTACCCCTCTATTTCCTGAAAAAAGCAGGTTGGCACGGAAAGATCGTTGTCTTGGGGATGCCAATCCAAAAAGCGGAGACTTATGGACGCAAGATTGGCCAGATCTTAAACGATTTGCCGGAGCGTTGTGCCCTGGTAGCCAGTGGAGATCTCTCGCATCGGCTTAAAGAAGATGGTCCTTACGGCTTCCATCCTTCAGGTCCGAAGGTAGATAGAATTCTTGTAAAGGGACTGAAAAAAGATACCACCCTTGTCAGGGGAATCCCTCATGACCTCATTGAAGAGGCAGCTTTATGTGGATACCATTCTCTGTTATTCGCCTTAGGAGCCAGAGAGGGTTCAATCAAGGTGCTATCCTATGAAGGACCTTTTGGCGTAGGCTATCTTATTGCAGAAATATATCGTTCATCGCCGATTGCGGGCTTTGCGAGAGAGTGTTTAACTTATTATCTGACTGCTCAGCCCTTTGACAAATTGATTATTCCTGGTGACCCCTTATTAAAAGAGAAAAAAAGCTGCTTCGTTACGCTGAAGAAAGATGGTGAGTTAAGAGGGTGTATAGGAACAGTACAGCCTGTCAAAGACACGCTGGCTTCTGAAATCAAACATAACGCCATTGCCGCTGGAACCCAAGATCCGCGCTTTTGGCCCGTTCAGGCAGATGAACTGCCTCTTATCTCTATCTCCGTTGATGTTCTGGGAGATATGGAAAAAATATCGGGATACGATCAGTTAGATCCTCAGCGTTATGGTGTTGTGGTTCGGCAAGGGGGGAAAGTAGGTCTTCTCTTACCCCATTTGGAAGGGGTAGATACTGTAGAAGAACAGGTGGATATTGCCAAGCAAAAAGCGGGTATCTTCCCCGGAGAAGAAGTAGAGCTCTGGCGGTTTGAGGTTGAAAGATACTTTGAGTGAGGGCGCGGAAAGTACATGGTTTACGCAAAGTAGAAAGGCCAACAAAACAAAAAGGTTAGATAAATAACTCAACTTTCCCACTTGGAAGACTTATATTTTTAAATATCTTATAGATACTTGACTTTGCTTGGGTCAGTCTTCGT
>CAYZDF010000031.1:0-33990 GCA_964477085.1 uncultured Gracilibacteraceae bacterium
CTCTAATCCTCGTTCTCGTCATCTTCATAGATCGACTGGACAATAAGGTTGTAAGAAGCGGTCAGTTCGTCCCGATCTTCGTCTGCTACCTCAAACACATCCAAACAGCGGGCAAAGACATCTCCGGGTTCCAGGTCATCAAGGGTTTCTTCTTCTGCAACCCTTCGAATCACTCGGTCCATCACAACCCGGTTCTTTATTCTCCGGATTTCCATTCCAGAACCCGATATCGCTTCATCAACCATCTCCCTAAGGTCGCCGATAACGCTGCTACCCGTATATTCAATCTCGATCCAGGCGGTGCTTCCATTCTGTTTGAGCGCTTCTAGCTTAGAACAGATTTCATCCAGAGAACCTTCAATACGGATTAACTGTTGAAAACACGGTACGGGGAGTTCTTTGATTATTCGAAAGGCCCTGTTGAACTTGATGATCACAACCTTTTTTTCCTGCGCGGCTTCACCATAACCCATCGGGATGGGCGAACCACAGTACCGGATGCGGTCCTCACTGCCGACAACCTGAGGAATATGCAGATGCCCAAGGGCAAGATAATCCATGGAAGAAGGGAAAACGTCCTTGCCGACATGCGCCAGAGAACCTACATACAATTCTCGAACACCATCACCGTCAACGGTCTTGCCACCCGCCGTGAAAAGATGCCCCATGGCAATGATCGGGACAGTATCATGCCCAGCGTTCATCAATTTGGTTCGTTTCTGCTCAGCGATATGGCAAACATCTGCATAGTGCTTTTTCAGTCCTTCAACAAGTTTCGCATTCTTGTCGTCAATCGTTTCTCCCGGTTCGACCGTTCGAATGTCTTTATCCCGCAAATAAGGGACTGCGCAGACAATGGCCTCAGGTTTGTCATCCGAATAAAGGACGATCGCTTCGTCGTCCAAAGGGTCGGTTATAGAGCCGACCACATAGACATTCAATGCCCGCAGCAATTCCTTTGGTGCATTCAGGAAAGAAGGCGAATCATGGTTCCCGGCAATGACCACCACATGACGACAGCATGACGCAGCCACGCGGCATAGGAAGCGATAATAGAGTTCTTGCGCTCGGTTGCTTGGTGTGCTGGTATCGAACACGTCACCCGCGACCAGCAAGGCATCGATCGTTTCCTCTTCAATCGTCTGAATCAGCCAATCCAAAAAAGCCGAGAACTCTTCATACCGCTTCCGACCGTAGAGAGAACGACCCAAATGCCAATCTGATGTGTGTAGGATCTTCATTTATCCTCCTTTGGAACTACTGTTCACAATCTCTTTTTTAACTCTTCCTACCTCCACGGTAAAATCAAACCAAAAGCCAAGAACAACCATTTTCATTATACCACATGCAAGGATCAAACCTTCTGAGAAAAAACCAGCAAATTGAATTTATTCGTCATATGTGGTATGATTAAGTGACATCAAATTGAACATCTGAAAGAACAGTTCAATATTGACAGGAGCGGATTGTTTGGGTGGCGCATCATTGGAATTCGCGTTCCGGCAAACTGTCTGCTCGAAGTCCAATCCCGTCATCAGGGCTATCGTTGATACGGTCAAAGCCTGGCGGCCTCGATCCTAAAACCATCGCACAACCAGAACCCATAGCTTCCCAACTCAATGAACAGCCCTTCCACCTTAAGGCCTTTCCTACTTGATTTCCATACAACATGATAAATCCCGAGGGAAACAGAGATTCAGAAGAAAGGGAGTATTATGAAAAAAGGAGCATGTCACAACATTGGCCAAAAAAAAAGACAAAAGTATCAACTAATCTAGGGTTTTATCAATGTCTTCATCAAGATTGTATTGAATGAACGGGTACTTGGCAGAGGCAATCCGTAAGTAGATTTCGGGAGCTTTGTGATAAAGGTCAGAAATACAGGCAAGGGTGTAGATCCCAGAACCAAGGAATTGACTGAGATATCCTAGCGGGGAGAATACCAAAGTTTGATGCCGGAATAGGGTAGAAGGTACGGGTACAGTAAATCATGGAACAGTATCAATAAATCCTCAAAACTCAAAAAGGGGATTGTGATGTCCATAATACTACCCCCCTTATTCATCACTCCAAAGATAAAACCATCGCTTTTTTTTCATAGGTTTGGGTTTCAAGAGAAGAGCTATGACGAGGGATCGGGGTTTTGCCGATTAGAGTATAATGTGGAGAAGGAAGCGGAGATGATCCGTCATGCCTGAACAGAAACCTTCTTTTCTGAGGCAGGCAGAACCCGGCCTGCTAGTACATCCTTCCAAGCTGGTTTTATTGAAATGTAAACGGGAATCGAAAATACTACCACTATAGCATGGTATATCTAGGAGGGGATTGGATGAGTACTCACGAAGATCTCTTGGAAGAAGCCAGGAAAATAAGAAATGATATGCATGAGATGGTTGCCTACTTAGATGACTTCAGAAATAAAGCCAAACAGATGGTTGCAGAAGAATTCAGAGCCTTGTACCCATCAGTTGCCGATGAACTATCCACTCTGACGAATCGTTATGAGGCCATCATTAAAGATAAATTAGAGGGTTTAAAGGAATCGATAGATGAAATGGAAACCTCATTCCATGAGAAATTTAACGAAATAGCCCAGCACAAAATCACCCTTGTTAATGAGCTTGAATCTATAAATAATCGAATAGAAAATTACCTCGAATCTGTAAATACATCTTTCGAAGAACTTATTGATTTACATTCAGAAAAAATAAGAAAATTGAATATTGAAATGTTAGACGTATATCAAGAAGATCTAAAATCCAATATGGATACTTTTTCAGATAAACTTGATTCAAATATCAATGAGAAAATAAAGGAATTTGAAAGTAACATAGATGAACAGCTTAAAGAAATTGAATCTTTAGAAGAGTTGCTCGTAGATAACAAAGCCCAATTTAATGCGGTGAATATACAGATTCAAGCCGCTAAATCAGATTTTGAGTCTTTTTTAGCAGATATCAATAGTAAGATTGAGGATAAAACTCAGGAATATTCCCTAATATTACAAGAATTCACCAATGACAAATTATCAGATATCGATAATAAAAAAAATTCAATAATAGAAGAATCCGTAAATAACATATCTAGTTATATAATTGATAAACAAAAAGATATTGATATAAAATCAGAAGAAATTTCTGACAAATACGATCGAAAAATAGCTGATTTCAAGAATAATATAGATGAAGTGTATTCATTATATGAATCACTTAACATAAATAATAATGAATTGAAAGAAGAAATTAAAAATATAAAAACCAGCATAGAAGAAGCGTTAGAAAATTATAGTTCTTTGATTGTATCGAAATATAAGAATTATTGTGAGATAATAGATAAAAAGCATAATGATATAATAGGAATTTTCAAAAACAACGAAGAGATATCAAATAATCTAAATTCTAAAATTGAAGAAACCTTGAAGCAGAACGACGAGTTGAAAGATATTATAATATCAAACAAAGACAGAAATAAAGAATTAGAAAAAGAGATTCTGGTTGTTAAAAATGATTCAGATATTATGAAAGAATCAATCGAACTACTAAAAGCGGAACAAACCACTATGTTAGATAAAATGAGTAAACTATCCAATAAAACCATATCCATTTCCGAAGAAATCATACCTTTCATCCAGCAGGGACTATCCAACAAACTCAAGAGCGTTGGTGAGAAGAATAAGGTGCTTGAAGACCACATCTCTCTTCTGCAAACTACCTTGGCTACTAAAGAGGAGAAGGAACAAAAAATGGAAGCAACCATTGAAATGATGGGAAAGAAACTATCTAAGCATAACATATTCCTATGGATCAGCCTGGGTCTAAGCCTTTTTGTGGTTTATGGGCTTATTATGGTCCTCGTCATTTGATAGATCTATACGTGTTTGTTTCTGATCTTTCACTGATAAGGAGAACGCATGAGAAAGATTGACCATGTCAAGATAACGATGGCTTCTCCAGAGACGATCATGGATTGGACCAATGGAGAGGTTAAGAAACCGGAAACCATCAACTATCGAACCTTCAAACCTGAGCGTGATGGACTTTTTTGCGAGAAGATCTTTGGGCCGACCAAAGAATATGAATGTTCGTGCGGAAAGTATAAAGGGAAGAAGTACGAAGGCACCGTCTGTGAACGGTGTGGTGTACGCATTGAACCTAAATCCTCACGCAGCATGAATATGGGGCATATAGAACTGGCAGCCCCCGTGGTGCACCTTTGGTATCTGAAAAGCATGCCCAGCATACTGGCCAACCTTCTTAACATAGCCAGCAAAGATTTGGAGAATATCATCTACTTCGGTTCTTTGCGTATAATCGAAAAGATGTTTATGGTGGTCAAAAAGAAAAACGCTCCGTTTGACTGCGGGGATATCCTTTCCGAAACAGAATTCACAGTCTATAAAGAGTTTTGGGATTTCGAAGCGGAACCGGCTGTCATTGTCAAAAATCCCATGGGCCCTGTTCGCGCAGAGATTGGAGGACAGATCTCGATCACCGAAGAAGAGACGCATACCGGAAAGCTCGTCAATTGGGTGCATATTACAAACAAGGTGAGCAAAGGTCATACAGTGCACAAGGACAGGGCGCTGAATGTCAGAGCCGGGGATAGAGTGGAAGAAGGACAGGAGTTAGCGTCCGAACAAACTTGCCCGGTCCTTTACTCGCCCATTGATGGCACTGTGGATGTCGACGAAGGACTCGGCACCATTTCGATTGAACCGACCATCGCCAGCGGAGACCAGCCAGTGACCTTCAGCATCCCTTATGATGCCAGATTAATTGTAAAAGATAGAACAGATATCAAAAAGGGTGATCCGCTCGTATATCCTGTCACTCGCGATGCGATCAAAGCTAAGATTGCTGGCGAAGTGGCCTATGGAAAGGACCTGACTGTGGCAAGTTTTTCCGACGGGAGGCTAGTGACAACCTTCAACGGACAGATTCTTGTGGAAAATGTGAGTGAAGAGAAGAATTATCCCATCTTCGAGGGATCGCTTATTAATGTCAACGAAGGTGAAATTGTCGAGAAAGACGCCCATATCGCTGATCGGTTTGCATATGAAGGAGAGATTCTCTCGTTGACTGAATATAAGATGCTGGAGGACCACTATCCAAACATGTTCGACACCGAAGCCGAAATCGAGAGCGATCGTCCGATTCTGGTGATCACAGAAATCGACGAAGCGGTCTCTCAAGAGATTGGCAAGCAGGTGGGCGAGATCCTGACCGATAACGAGTTTGAGGCCTTTCATTCCATATACCCAGGTAAGATCGAAGCGCTTACTGGGGCGGAAGCGATCAAGATTCTCCTTGAAAAGCTGGACATAGAGAAGATCCGAGTGGAGATCGAGGATGAACTCCGTTCTATACCACGGTCCAACGCACGTGTACTGAAGTTGAGAAAACGCATGAAGATCGTCAAGGATCTGCTGGTGTCTTCCAACGCTCCTACTTGGATGATTCTAAATGTGGTGCCTGTGATCCCCCCGGATCTCAGGCCCATGATCCATATCGAAGGCGGCCGTTTTGCCACGATCGACCTGAACGATCTGTACCGGCGAGTGATCAATCGAAACAACCGTCTGGCCAAGTTGATGATCCTGAATGCGCCCGATGTGATCGTGCGCAACGAGAAAAGGATGCTTCAGCAAGCTGTGGATTCGTTGATCTATAATGGAAGGATGTCAAAACCCATCACCGATCGGGGTGGACGTCCTCTGAAATCTTTGACCGATCTTTTGAAAGGCAAAAAGGGAAGATTCAGAAGGAATCTGCTAGGGAAGCGTGTTGATTATTCTGGGCGCGCTGTCATTGTACCCGGACCGGAGTTGAAGATCCACGAATGCGGTATCCCGAAAAAGATGGCGATGGAGCTCTTCAAACCCTTTGTGCTGGCAAAACTGCTTGGGGGTGATACGAACTCCAAAACAGCCCGGAACCTCAAAAAGGCGATTATTGAAAAAGAGTTACCCCAGGCCTGGGAAGCTTTAGAAGCTATCGCGAAAAAACATCCTGTCATTCTAAATCGTTCTCCGACACTACATCGAATGTCTATCCAGGCTTTTTTCCCCCGCTTAGTGGAAGGAAACACTATTCAGCTTCACCCCCTGGTATGTCCTCCTTTTAACGCTGATTTCGATGGAGACCAGATGGCCGTGCACGTTCCGTTGTCCGCAAAGGCGCAGGCTGAAGCTACCTTTTTGTTGCTTTCTCGCTATAACATAATATCGCCTGCCAACGGACAGCCTGTGTCTATACCATCAAAAGACATTGTCTTAGGCGTGTACTATCTAACAATGGTTCAAAAAGACGAGCTTGATCAAACTGCAATCAAAGACATTAATTGGCGTTTCAGCTCGCTTGAGGAAGCTATCTTGGCCATGGAGCTTTCTCGGATTCGTCCATATCAAAATCCTCTCGAGTTACACACACCTGTTTTGATTAATACCAATGCCACATTAACAAAGACTACAATTGGAAAAGCCATTTGGAACGAGATCATCCCGACCGATTTTCAAGATTATCAGAAAACATTCGGGAAAAAGCAGATCAAAGAACTGATCTATGAAATCTTCAAAAAGTACGGCATCGACCGCACCGCAGAATTGTTGGACGATATCAAAGACCTTGGGTTCCATTATGCAACTCAAGCCGGGCTGACGATTTCGGTCGTGGATGTGGTGATCTCGCCCAAGAAGAAAGACTTCATTCGTCAAGCGGAGAAAAAGATCAAAGAGATTGAAGCCTACTACAGAAAAGGGTTTTTGACCACTCTGGAACGAAAAAGAGAGATCATCAAGATCTGGGATAAGACGACCGAATTGATTCAGAAGGAAACCTATGACTATCTGGGTAAGGACCTATTCAACCCCTTGTATATGATGGTGGCTTCAGGCGCACGAGGAAATATTGACCAGATCAAACAGCTTTCGGGTATGCGAGGCCTTATGATCGATAGCTCGGGAGAAGTCCTTGAAAATCCGATTCGATCAAACTTCCGGGAAGGGCTAAACTCTTTGGAATATTTCCTTTCTGCACGCGGGGGAAGAAAAGTAGCATTAGATACTGCGCTTCGAACAGCCGACGCAGGATATCTCACACGCCGTCTGGTCGATGTCTCTCAGGGTATTATCGTTTTGAATGCAGATTGTGGCACTCACCATGGTATCGAGGCCATGGCATTGAGAGATGAGGAGACGGAGATTGAAAACCTGGAGAACAACATCTTCGGCCGTGTGCTTGCCGAAGCGGTGATTCATCCGAGAACCGGCGAAGTGCTGCGCAGGGAAGACGATCTCAATCGTCCTTACGATCGTGATGTCATGTTAGATGACAATGATGCAGTCTTTCTGGCCAACTTCTCGCAGAAATTGGATGTCAAAAAAACCTATGTATTACAATATCAGGATATGAAGAAAGACCACCATTCCTATATCGAGCTGGATGACAATATCTTCGCTTCCAACGGGATGTTGCTTTTTAAGGCAGGCACACCTATCAACTGGCATATGATGGAGGAGTGCAATAACCATGGCATTTCTGAGATCTCTGTGATTGAGTTTCCTGTTGTGGGGAACTACTCCAGGCAGAAAATACGCTCGCAGGATGGAAAACGCGTCTTGTTGCTAGAAGAAGAAAAGATCGATCCTTCTACCGCCCGTTTTCTGGCTGGCGAAGGGGTCACCGAGGTGGAAGTGCGCCCCACGATCAAGATCCGCACGGTCTTCGATTGTGAAGCGGAAGATGGGGTGTGTGCCAAATGCTATGGAATGGACCTGTCCAACCATAAAATCGTGTCGGTGGGAGAAGCGGTGGGGATCATCGCCGCGCAGTCGATTGGGGAACCCGGCACTCAGTTGACGATGAGAACCTTCCATACGGGCGGAATTGCTTCTGCCTTAGATATCACACAAGGGTTGCGAAGAGCTGAAGAGCTGTTCGAAGCCCGGAAAAATCTGAAAGAGAATCCCGCGATCTTCAGCAGAATCCGAGGTTTTGTCAAAGACATCAAACAAGATGAAACGGGTAAAACCAAGATCTATGTTGAAGATTACGACGGGGGTATCCACGAGTACGAGCTGGCTTCCAATCTCAAGACCAGAAATCTGATCGGAGACAAGGTCTTGCCTGGTTCTGTGCTATCCACAGGAGCTCTCAGACCGCGAGAGCTGATGCAGGAGCTGGAAGTGAACGCCACGTTCAAATATCTACTACGAGAAATCAAAAAGGTCTACTCGGAACAGGGCGTGGAAATCCACAACAAGCACATCGAGCTGATCATCAAGCAGATGTTGAGCAAGGTGGAAGTGATCAATCCGGGAGACACTGATTTCCTAATCGGGGATCAAGTACTTAAAAAAGACCTTGAAAAAGCAAATGCAGCGATTGCAGATAACAACGCAAACGTTGAGGTAAACCGCGCGAAAGTACTTGGATGCAAATTGGCAACCAGTATTTCCGTTTATCATTATAAATACTTACTAAAGGAATACGATAGTATCGATGCATTTAGCGCTAATATGAAATTATTGAACAATTTAGGATATTGTGACAATATAATTGATAATATTGGGTTTTCGAATAAAACGTACGAAGATTTCTATAATGTTTACGTACATGAATATAATAAATATAATGGATATTTTGATAAAGATAAAGTGTTCAGTGCAAAATGGAAAGGAATAAGCGTACTAACTATATTTAATCAATCTAAAATGTTTTTAGAAAATAAAAATGGCGAGTACGAATCGATATTATTTATATCAATAGAACTATCAGACGGTCAATATTATGATACAAATTTTCGTTCGATAACATACGAAATAAACAAATTATTTCAAATTCCAGTATTTTTAATATTCAATTATAAATATTATGGAGGAAAAAATAATATAGCCATCGCATTGGCTGAAAGAAGATTCAGTAAAATTTCCGAAGAAAAAGATGTGTTAGATAGTATATTTATAACAAAAGATATATCTTTTTCATCATATACAATACAACATGAACAATTTTTATACAGTATATGTAAGAATAATATCATTGAAAATGGCTATAAAATTAATAATATAGAAGAACTATATCGATATTTTATTAAATCATATAAATCGATATTTAATAATAATATCAACGAATACGGTAAAGCATATGATATTATTCCAAATATTAATAAAGAAGAAGTAATTACATCGGATTTATTAAATAATATGATAAGAAATGGAATAAAAGAAATTCCCATTAGTGTTAGTGGATCCGATCAAAATGATTTATCCGTTTGTAAGTTCCAAATTGCGGCAAAGGAACAAGCTGCTTATAGACAGAAAATTTCCCGGATAACTAAAGTCGCTATCGATCATGATAGCTGGCTCTCTTCAGCATCATTTCAGCAGACTTCGCAAGTTCTAGTAGAAAATGCATTAAAAGGCAGTATAGATTATCTAAAGGGCCTAAAAGAGAATATCATCGTTGGTAATCAAGCTCCTTGTGGAACAGGTCATCCTTTGATTACTTGCTTAGAAAGCAATATTGAATTTAGAGATATGGAAGAAGATGATAATGTATTCATTGAAACATATAATGAATTGTTAATGCTGTATAAATCTATTATTATTAAACTAAATAATATTTTCGATTAGTGCTTGTTGCGATAGTTGTTATCTAAGCTGCTCACAGGTAGCAAAAAGAATACTTTCCAGGAAGGAGATAAGATGAGTCAAACTTCTATAAAAGATAATGATATAAACGGGTCGGTCGGGGAGTTTCTCGAAAAAGTTATCGTTCCCAATTCTGATATTAGAATTGTATCGGCTTATTTCACAATATATGCATACGAGTATCTAAAAAGCAAGCTGGAAAGCATTCATAGCTTAAGGTTTCTATTTGGTGATCCTTCTTTTATCAAGCATATCGATCCCAATAAAGCAAATGACAGGTCATTCGAGATCACCGACAGAAGCCTTTCCATTCCTTTATCCAAGCGTGTTGTTCAGAAGGCAATTGCTCGCGAATGCAGCGAATGGATTAAAAAGAAAGTCGAGATTCGGTCAATGGTAAAACCCAACTTTCTCCATGGAAAAATGTATCATATTACCCAAGAAAACGGAACAATCGATGCAATTACGGGAAGTTCAAACTTTACAGTCAATGGACTAGGTTTGGGGAAAAGGAAGAATATTGAGCTGAACATGATTGTTGATGAAAAAGAGAATCAAAGGGATTTGGGCGACTGGTTTGATTCCATATGGAACCGTACAGACGGAGAAGTTAAGGACGTCAAAAAGGATGTGCTTAAGTATCTAAACATCATCTACAGGGAACACGACCCCGAATTTATTTACTATAAAACGCTTTATCACATATTTGAGGATTACTTGGAGTCTTACGAAACCACAAAAACCTTAGATGATAAAACAGGCTTTTATGATACACAGATCTGGAAACAATTGTACGACTTTCAAAAAGATGGAGTAAAGGGCGCAATCAACAAGATTCTCAAACACAATGGATGTATTATCGCTGATAGCGTGGGGCTAGGCAAGACTTACGAAGCCTTAGCCGTGATTAAATATTTCGAGTTGCTGAATGAACGAGTTCTGGTCATCTGCCCCAAGAAACTTCGGGGTAATTGGACAATATACCAATCGATTCAGAACAATTCACTCAACCCTTTGGTGAAGGATCGTTTCAACTATACTGTCCTGTACCACACAGATATGAGTAGAGAAAAAGGAATATCGGATGCAAATGCTATCGAGCTATCCAATTTCAACTGGGGAGCCTATGACTTAGTAGTTATTGATGAATCCCATAACTTCAAAGGAAATCCGATGGACAAGATGAAAAAAGGAAAGATCAAAATGAACAGGGCAAAATGGCTTATGGAAAAAATAGTGAAATCAGGTGTAAAAACAAGGGTGTTGATGTTATCTGCAACACCAGTCAACAACACCCTTAGAGATCTTAGAAACCAAATCGCGTTTATTACTGAAGGAAATGATCACGCGCTTCTAGAAAGTTGCAGAATAAAAAGCATCAGCTATACCCTTGATAATGCTCAGAACAAGTTCAATAGATGGGCAGACCCGAAAATTACTACCACAAGGGACACAAAAGCATTATTGGAGGCATTAGATCCCTCTTTTTTTAAGTTGCTTGATGAGCTAACAATTGCCAGGTCAAGAACTCATATCAAAAAGTTCTACAAGGGATCTAGTTACGGAAGCTTTCCCAAAAGAAAAAAACCAATCTCTGTCTATCCAGATATTGATAACAAGCGCCTTCTACCTTCATACGATCATATCAATGATCAAATACTCAAATATAGATTCTCAGTCTATAATCCATCAGCATATGTTATTCCTGAAAAGATTCATATCTATGAAGAGAAAGCTGCCAGTATTATGAAACAGTTTACACAATCAGATAGAGAAAAATCATTAATACATATGATGAAAGTAAATTACTTAAAAAGATTAGAGAGTTCTATATATTCATTTGTTTTAACCTTAGAACGTACAATACAAAGGATTAGTACTCTTGAAAGTAAAATTAAAAATTTTATAATTCTAAATAGAGATTCTACTGAATATTCCGAATCAGATATAATCGATGAGAATTATAATGAAGAAGAATATGAAGAAGATTCTAATGATTATGAAATATGGGAATTGTGGAAAGAAATGAAATTTGAATTACAAGATCTCAACCTCAATGAATGGTTAAAAGATTTAGAAAAGGATAAAACAGCACTTACTGAACTGTATGATACAGCCATAGAAGTGAATCCGGAAAGAGATGAAAAACTTCAGGTACTTAAGGAAATAATTAAAAATAAATACGATTTTACTATAAATAAAAATAATAAAAAAATTATAATATTCACTGCGTATTCAGATACTGCAAGATATCTATATAATAATTTATCCAATTGGATCATGAAAGAATTAGATTTGCACACAGGTATAGTTACCGGAACATATACTCATAACACACTTGGTAAAAACGATTACGATAGCATCTTACTCAATTTCTCTCCTGTATCGAAGAACAGATCACAGTTCTCAGCCAACACTCTGTCTGAAGAAATCGACATCCTCATAGCGACAGACTGTATCAGCGAAGGACAGAATCTCCAAGACTGCGATTATCTGGTGAACTACGACATTCACTGGAATCCTGTACGGATCATCCAGAGATTTGGCCGGATTGACAGAATAGGGAGTAAAAACCAATCTATTCAGTTAGTCAATTTTTGGTGTACGAAAGATTTGGACAAGTACATCAATCTAAAGGGACGCGTCGAGTCAAGAATGGCCCTTGCGGATCTTGCCGCTACCGGAGAAGACAATGTTTTGAATGTGGATAAAATTGAGGAACTCATAACAGAAGATCTGAAGTTCCGAAACCGCCAGCTTAAGAAACTACAGAATGAGGTTCTTGACTTGGAAGAAATGGATGAATCGATCTCTTTGACTGACTTTACCTTAGATGATTTTCGGATTGAACTCTTACATTTTTTAGAGGAAAACCGGAAACGATTGAGTGATTCTCCAATCGGCCTTTACTCCATCGTTCCGTCACCTAGCGGCCTACACTCAGAAATGATTAAAGTAAGGTCATATTCAGATAATGACAAATCTATCATCCTACCAGGCGTTATTTTCTGTTTAAGGCATAAGGAAGCTTCAGACGGAAATGACGTAGTAAATCCATTAAACCCGTATTTCCTGGTATTTATTCGTGATGATGGTACTGTGCGATATAATTATTCGCATCCAAAGCATATTCTTGAAATCTACCGATTACTATGCCAAGGTGTAAAATCGCCTTACGAATACTTATGTGATTTTTTCAACGAAGAAACAAATCATGGGTTTAATATGGATAAATATTCTACACTTCTAAAAAAATCGGCAAATGAAATCATTAACATATTTCAAAAAAAAAGATTACAACAACTTATGAAAGGGCGAAAAGCATCAATAAGTATGGATAATTATGTAAAAGAGTTAGATGATTTTGAATTAATTACTTGGCTAATAGTATTATAGTTATTAAATTATTTGTACAAAATATCAAATATATATATACTAACTAGAAAGATATTGTGAAATTTCGCATCGAAATTAAACCATAAAATGGAGATGGGATAATGTGCGAATTTGATGACCAGGAGAGTAAGCCCGTCGTTGAGTACCAGAGTTATCAGGACTTAATCGAAGTTCTGCACCGGGTTCACTGCGACAACTCAAAAAACGAGTATTTCGCGCGGAAACCATCCGACAAATCATTTCGATCAATCATGCCTCTAACTCCGTTTGTGTTCGAGTTCTTTCTTTATAATAGTATATATCAGTACGATTGGGAACTAACCACTACTTCAAAAGAACTGACCTTACACTCAGAAGCTTTTAACGAACCCAAAAAGCAGAGATCATTGCTTACTTTCATCAAGAAGCGCCTAGAGGGGCAACAAGAGTTTCAAGTTTTTCTAGTCAGGGCCTTCAAACCTTTGCTTCTTATGGATATCCCTGATGACGGCTGGACTACCATCAACCCGGATTCTCAAATAAAGGAAGACGATGGAAAAAAGTTCTTCAAAGACATCCGTCAAATCCAAACGATGATAAAAGAAGGGTCGGTCCCGGTTCATAGAAAAGCATTCTTCACTATGCTCAGGGAATGTGTAATTTTTGTGTACAAGGTACGCAACAACATCTTCCACGGTACCAAAAACCTTCAGATGATTTCAGAGGAAAACCAGAAAAAACGAATCGATGTATATAATCTGCTTTTGAAAGGGGTCACATCTCTCTTCTTCTTGCTGACGGGTAGAACGACAACTGGAGCAGAGATTATTCTGGATCCGAGATATTGTAGCCTTCTGCCTTATGCACTGCTTCCATGGCATCGTTTACTGATTCGTAGCGGATTCAAAGCCAGAGAACAGGGCAACATGATCTTTATCGATGAGGCAGACGACAAAATGAGTAGTCTCCAAAAGATTCTTGATCATGGGCAATATGGACACCTTGAAGGGGGGCAGTTCATTCCTAAGTCCGATCAGATTGATGAGAAAGCTTGGATTGACTCGGTGAACGCTTGCCAAGATTCAGTCCAAAATGGTGGGAACAGAGACATCCCTCACCTTTATGGGTACATGGCGGGGATTGTCAGATGGTTATCTGAGGCGGGTCTTTCTATTGGGAATGTTTCTCTAAGTGATCATTCAGAAATAGTAGTCGAAACAAGCTCTGAGATAGAAGCTGAGATTTCGTCGTGGGTTTTGAAGGGCTACACTAACCAACTGATAATAAAAACGCAGAGGAGAAACCTAAGATTCATTATTAGACAAGGGAGGCCAGAAATCCAACCTAAACTCCAAAAAATGCTGGATATCGGTGAATGGCTTCATAAGAATCTTGAGTTATTAAAACCAATGGTAGAAAAGATGCGAGAAATGAAATCAGATCCAACTATTTCAGGATAAGAAAGGTGTCCGATATGCCACAAGACAACCAGACCGTCACCGAAAAAGAAATACTTCCATGGCATCGGATTTTGGTCCGCAGCGGTTTTAAAGCGGAAAAATGTGCTCCTATTGTCATTGATGACATTCCTCAAAACATTGATTATCTGCAAGTACTTATAGATCATGGTCAGTTCGGAAAGCTTCAAGGAAATCTATTTTTCCCCCATGAACCAGAAATAGATCAAAACCTATGGTTGAACACAGTGGAGAAGCTCCATAGCGGAGCAGAAGGCGGTTTCCCGGAGGAGCTGGTGATTATGGACACCTACATGGGAGGTATTGTCCGCTGGTTGAATGCGTTAGACATACACACCTCATTTAGCTGTGATGGCCATTGGAGTCAACCAGCAGTTATCGAAATTAGGGACGGTATGGAAAGACAACTTGCTTTGTGGCTGTTAGAAGGATTCGGATGTTCACACATCCGTGCCTCAGAGCGTGCAATCCTGTTTAGGATCCCACGACCTTCCTCTGACAGGACACCAATCAGAAGGGTGAGAAATCGGTCACCAAGACACGACATTCGAGTGCTTCTGGATATCGCAGAGTGGCTGCATGATCATCAGGAACAATTTAAAGAGCTTTTGAAGATGATGAGAGAGGTTATTACTCAAAGGGATAACCTTTGTAGATAAATCAAAATTACCATCAGCAGGCATATCTAGTTTGCATATGCACCTAAAAATCAAAGGCTGATCAAATTCACCCCCAAAAAAGTTGGAATACCAAACAAGCGACTGGAATAAACCCAACAGGAGGTGGGAGTTATGATTGAGCCACGAAAGGTGTTTGATCAAGAGTTCAAAGAAATGGTAGCTAAAGAATATCTAGAAACCGGATGCTCCATGAGAGAGATCAGCGCCAAGCGCGATGTGAACTTGACCTCTGCAAGTAACAGGGTAAAGATATAAGGCATTGAACCGGCTTTCTTTGCAGTTAGGTGCGGGTAAAGTATTAAGATTAAAGAAGGAGGCGATGTAATGCAGCATAACCCTCGATACCAACTTAAACATCTTTCTATTCGTGTTCCATGGCACGACAATAAATGGAATGGTAGTGTTTGTAGTAATCCGAAAGCAAATGGAGCTTGCTTAGTTCTGAAGAATTGCGCGCTTCACCGGGACGATGAGCATGAACAGAAGCTTTCAGGCAAATTGCTTAAGGACATAGACGAGGATGATTTCCCTGTTTGCATTGGAGAAAGAGGGACCTATATGGCACCCTTCGCTATAAGTAAGATTTTATCGCATCCTTATGTAGAGAGTTCGCCTACGACTCACGGACATTTAAAACCAACCCGAGTATTGTATCCTCAGTTTTCCGCTGCCGCAGTCCCATATCACTGGATGCTAAAGGGAAATGCCAAAGACAAAGCGTCCTTATTTGACTTGGATTATGACGAGCACCGTGAACCATCATTGCAATGGGCTAATAAGGGACATGACAACTGGGTGCAAGAAATTACCAATCAAAAAGCGTTGCTTAATTGCTTTTTTGAGCATTTTGAAGAAGAGACTTCTTTGGTTTTTTTCTATGCAAAACAGGTTCCATTTGTCGACGAACCAGTTCGTGTGCTTGCGGGCGTTGGCCGTATTAAAAAAATTATCCCATCGGATGCGTATGAAGGATCAAATAATCATTTCGGGGCAGCTTACTGGGAACACATGATACAGCACAGTATAAGGCAGGATGGAGAAGACGGTTTTCTTCTACCTTATCATTCGGCAATATCCTATCAAGATTGCCATCCTGAGTTTGACATAGCGGAATTGGCAGTTATTGTTCCAAACGATAAAAGGTTCGAATTCTCCTATGCTGCTGAACATGTAAGCAATGACAGTGCAATTAGTGTCCTGTTGGAATGTATCAGGTCATTAGAAAAGGCAGAGACATTAGGAATTGGCGAAAACCATCAGGCAACTATAAAATGGATTCATAATGAAATCGCCCGACTGGAAAAGCTCCGCGGGACCTATCCTGGTATGGGCGCTGCTTTATGTGCTTTTGGGCTTGAAAAGGGCCATTTTGTTGCAGCAGAAATAATCAATAACCTAAAAGATACAAAGGATAATCCATGGCTCCAGTTTGAAAAATATCTAGATAAGCCTATTGGAAAATTTTCTGACACTATCGCGGCATTAGTTCCTGAAAGTGCTAAGAAGATTTACCAGTTGCTAAAAAAGAAAGCGAGTTCTACACGGATTGATTTTCTCCATTTGCTGAGTCGGTTTGATCTGAGCATAGACCAGGCAATAAAACTATTTGTGGAAGTAGAACGAGAAGCAAATGACATTAAAAGTACCGAAGGTGATTATCTTAAAAACCCCTATCTTATCTACGAAGACTTGCGGCTAACTCTAACTCCTTTAGGTTTGAGTACCATTGATTTGGGCTTATTTCTTAAGAATTCGCCAGCAGAACTATTTCCCAACAATCTACTCCTAACTGATCCGCTTGACGGACATCGCATCCGCGCATTAACAATTCAACAGCTGGAAAACGCGGCTCTTGCGGGGCATACTTTGCTTCCAAGAAAAGAAATTATTAAGAGGATTCGCGATCTATCAATCGATCCGACTTGCCCGGTTAATAGCGACTACTTCGATTTAGCTGAAGAATACTTTAATGGCAGTGTTGTACTAGCAGAAATGAAAAATTTAGAAAAAGCGTATCAATTGGAGCGCCTTTCAAAGACGAGGAATACTATTAACCGAAGAGTAAAGGACAAGGTTAATGGGAAACGCTTGGTACTAGAGGCTGATTGGAAAGTACTAATTGACGAAGCATTAAAGCCTTCTTCAAAGAACGCACTCGATGAACAAGAACGAAAAGCCCGACAAGAAAAAGCAGCTGCGCTAAAGGAAATAGCAGAATCCAGATTTTCTGTTCTCATTGGCCCTGCGGGTACTGGAAAAACAACTTTGCTCGCGATCCTAGCGGGTCAAAAAGAAGTGGAAAGAAATGGGGTTTTACTTTTGGCCCCAACGGGCAAGGCGCGAGTGCGTATGGAAGAAATCGCTCATGGGATAAAAGTAACAACAAAAACATTAGCACAGTTTCTTTCGGGATATAATCGCTACAAAGGTGAGTTACACCAATATGTCTTCTCCGATATTTACTGTGAAGGCCAATATGAGACAGTTATCCTTGATGAATCATCAATGCTTACGGAAGAAATGCTCGCCACAACTTTAGATTGTTTAAAAGGAGTCAAGCGTTTAATTCTTGTTGGAGATCACCGCCAGCTCCCCCCTATTGGTGCTGGAAGACCTTTTGTGGACATTATTCACCACCTAAAACCAGAAAACATCGAAACCACATTTCCAAGAGTCGGAAAAGGGTACGCTGAGTTGACGATTAAGCGTAGGCAAGGTGGATCAGACCGGCAGGACATGCAGTTAGCCGAGTGGTTCAGCGGAGAAACTCTGGAACCTGGTGCTGACGCGATAATCAATCAGTTGTTTAACAACAGAAACTCAGAGTATTTACGAATGGAACGTTGGGAAAACGAGATCGAATTTGATAGGCTTTTTGAGAAGGTTTTGGTAGAGGAACTTGGTTTAGAATCTTTAGCTGATACGGATAAATTTAACCAGGAACTTGGGTCAAAGGATGGGATATACTTCAACTTCAGAGAAGCAGTAAACAAAGTGGAATCCTGGCAGATACTGTCCCCTTTGAGAGAAAAAACCTTTGGTGTAAGGTCGCTAAACCGGAAAATCCATAAACTATTCCGTCAAGAGAACGTACGTTTTGCGAGAGACAAGAGAGGGAAAACTCCTTTACCGATTGGTTTGGAAGAAATTGTTTATGGTGACAAAATCATAAACCTGCAAAATAAAACAGGGAAGGATGCCTGGCCGAGGGAAGGCTGCTTGAACTATGTAGCAAATGGGGAGATTGGTATAGTCATTGGTCAGTTTAAAACGCCAAAGATGACCTTCAAAGGCAAACCTCAAAATACAGAAATAGAGTTTACCTCTCAGAAAGGTTTTAAGTACACCTTTAAGGCAAGGGAATTTAAAGAAGAGAGCGATAATCCACTAGAATTGGCTTATGCGCTTACGGTGCATAAAGCACAAGGTAGTGAGTTCGGAAAAGTGTTTTTAATCGTTCCGAACCCCTGTTTTCTACACACCCGCGAGATGCTCTACACTTCAATGACAAGACAAAAAGATAGAGTCATAATCCTTTACCAAGGAAGCGTTTTTGATATTAAAGAATTAGCCTCACCTTTGAAATCTGATACTTTGAAACGGATTACCAACTTGTTTGAAAAGCCGGAACTAGTAGAGGTTGAAGGACACTATCTTGAGAAAAACCTCATACATCAGGCAAGTGATGGGAAAATGTTACGCTCCAAGAGTGAGCTGCTCATCTACCAACGGCTAATAGATAAACAGCTTAATCCGTTATATGAAAAACGATTGGTGATCAAAGAAATAGAAAAACTGCCAGACTTTACTATAGAGAACGAAGATACTGGAAAGGTTTACTATTGGGAGCATTGTGGAATGCTCTATGATGTAGAATACAAAAAAAGATGGGAAGAAAAGTATAAATGGTACCTTGACAACAATATTCTACCTTATGCTGAAGGTGGCGGTGAAAACGGTACGCTGATAGTCACTGAAGACAAACAGCATCAATTAGAAGATGGTAGTATATGTGGTGCAATATCTGTAAAGGAAATTGACAGCATAATCAGAGAAATCTTCAAGATGTAGCAAAACGTTTGAATACACCAATGTTAGTACGCAACTCCTCGCTAAAACCAACAAAATCGGCCAAGATATCTCAATTCATAAACGGGAATCGAAAACTGAGCCAAAAACGGGGAAACGGGAATCCAATATTAGACCACCCTGAGATCATAAATAACCGCTATACTATTGGTGAGATCTATCACATTAGGAAGCAGGGAAAAGGAGAAACCCAAGACGGTCCAAAAGGAGTATATCGCAAAGCTTCACAAGAAAAAAGGCAGATCGATTCGTCAGATTACCAAGCTGACAGGGCATTCTCGGAAAACGGTACGGAAAATGTTCAAAGACGCTGAACCACCCAAGTATGTCCAAAAAACTAAAAGGCCCAGTCCAATCACCGGTCCCGTTTGATCGATTCTCGAATAATGGTTGGAAGATAGCAAGGACATACTTCCCAAACTCAGACACCCCGCCAAACGGATGTACGATCGTTTGATAGAGGAACATGGTTTTGAAGGAAGTGAAACCGCTGTGCGGAAGATGGTTCAAATGATGCGAAACGAACCCAAGGAATACTTTATGCTATTGACCTCTATTCCCGGAGAACTGGCATAGTTAGATTTCGGAGAAATCATAGGAACGATGGATGGGACCAAGCATAAGGTCTACTTCTTCTGCTTGCTTCTCAAGTACAATCGTGTGTCCTTTGTGAAGTCCTTTCCGTCAAATGGATCAGAAGCATTCATCCAAGGACATATCTGAGTTTTTCCTTTTTTGGCGGAGTACCCAACGAAGTGCTCTACGACAACACATACCCTTTGGTGAGAAAGATCCTTGAAGGATCTCATCGTGAATTTATCGAAACTTTCATTCTACATTCTGCATTAGTAGATAAATCAAACAAAGAAATATTGTCACTACACCAAGCAAACAGGGTTCAAATAGGATCAATCCGCGGTTGAGAAGGATTTTTCGCTAATGAACACACCGTACAGGATCAACCGGGGGGGGCCGCATGAAAGGTTCTGGTCTAAGTGATTCACAATCTCATGATGCACAGCAAATCAGTTAAGAATTGGTCATTAATTGATAGACCAAGGCCATTACCCTGAACTATGTACATTCCAGCCCATCGACCGGATATCAAACAATTGGTTCTCAATCTAGCCACTAATCAAAGTGGGATTCCGCTCTACATGAAGCTGACATTCCGCGAAAGGTCTGGAGGAACTGTTAGGGGTTGAAGACCGCTTTCCGCGAGCCCTATAGGGGAGTTTTTCTGAGTCGTTTATTATTTATTCATATTACAAGGGGAAGGGCTTTGGTTCTGCTGTACTCTATCTGCTGAACAGTAATATGCAGATCAAGAAGCCATTAAGGTGATTCTTCATCTGTCGAGGAAGCGTGCGATTGCCTTTCCGGAAGACTGTGGATACAACCAGTTGGATTGTGATGATGGCAGGGTTTTGTAAGATGACCTTATGAATGCAAGCATATCATTCTCACGAGAAGCTTTGGCTTACTTTTGCCAGAGAAATGGCATCAGGTGAAAGGTAATATTTGGCTCAGTACTTCGTGATGGTTATCGAACGGATAGTGATGTAGATATCCTTACAGAGTTTGATCCTGCTCAAATTTCCATTTTGTTCGATTTTGCTGGGGTGGAGCGGGATCTTTCCAAGTTTTCCTAGGACAAAAAGTCGATCTGAGAGCACTGGAGGATTTGAGTTGGTCTTTTGCCAAAGTGTAGTGTCTGAAGCTGAGGTAGTATATGCGGCAGAATGATCGGATTCGATTGTGCCATATGCTAAATGCAGCAATAGATAGGGACCGTACGGTTCACGGAAAACAGAACAAACAAAACCTCGATCACGACCGTCGGCATGAGTGGGCTCTTGTTAAGGCGATAGAAATAATGGGGGAAACAGCAAGCCAGTAGAGTGCGGAAACCTAAGCCAAGTTTCACAATAAGCTATAGCAAGAGATGACCGGTATGCGCAAGCGGTTGGTTCATGCTTATTTAGAAACCTACTTGGATATCTTGTGCTAGACCGCTATCGAAGGACTTCCTCCGAGAATTGAAGAACTCCAAATGGTGCTGACCCGAGAAACCAAAACTGAGAGAAAGACCCGTTCCAACTGTTTTTTGATCTCTGCTGATTTTCGAAAAAAACCAGTTCGTTTCTAGCTCCAAAGGTGCGAGTTTTCGAACAGCATAATCTCTCAGGAAGTCTCCAGCTGGTATTGGGCAGAATAAGCTAGTTCATTTTACGGTATCTAGCGAATCCATATTCATGTTAATCCAAAAAGCTCGATCTCCCGCCCGGAAATCCTGCCATTGGCTAACTCCTAATCGTTCATGGCCTGCCTTTACAAGAGAACGTAGTTTATCTGCGCTTTCAATACCCGTAATTTGCGCAAGCTTCTGGAAATTTCTGTGTTGTGCTGCTCGTAAAAAGAAAGGGGTGGGTTTTAGGCGCGCAACATAGTGAAGCGTTTGTGGGTACCAAAAAACGTTATCGGATATGAAAGCCATCATCAGGGTGATCAAATCAGCCTGGATCACTTCTTGGAAGGGTATATCCTTTCGGTTAGCTTGTCGTTTTATGATTTCGGCGACAGGGGAATAGAGCTTTCTTCCATTTGTCGCAAGAACGGTCTGAAGCATATCCGAAGAACAAAGAAAAGCAGAATAATCGCTGAACCTGCTAGATTCATGCCACTCAGTCTCCGGAAGAAGGTAATCGTTGGTGAAAAGTAGATGAAGTACGCCATAAGAGTTGGTTTTTAAAAGCGCCGCTACAATGTACAGAAAGGTTTCATAAGCAAATACACGGTGTGCCTCAAACCAAGTATCGTTCCAAGCATGGATTTCTTGAGGTTTCGCCCTAAGCTCCAACAAACGCTCAAGTACAGCCAGTAAAGAGTCACAAAAATCTTCCGACGGATTCGCAGAAGATTCTAACAGTACCCAATCCACAATGTAGTCGCGAACCATCGCAAGCTTACTGCAATCTTCCAATACCCTCACGCTCATGTTTTCTGTGTGGGGCTTTTCTCTTATTCGCAGTGCATCGGCATGCTCAAAACAATATTCAAGGAATTCCTGCCTAAATCGCTTCCATCCCTGTTTGCCTTCATGGACAGCTTGTTTAAAATTTTCAAATTTCGCCTGCGCGTGTCCGACTGGTGCGGGGACGTTTTCTGTAATGTATAAGGGAGGATTTCCAAGTATGGGCTTCTCATAAACCGGCTTTCCAAACAAATGTCTTATTAGCTTTTCCCAGTTCTGGTTCACTGCTTCAAAACTCGAGAAGTCAATCCAGATGCGTGCCCTTAGAAAAAGGGGCAAGCATGCTTTTCTTTCTTCGTCGAATTCACATACAATAGGAACGAACTTTAATTGTTGTACATTATTGAATACTTCTTCTGAAATGATTTGTGATTCCGTACCGACTCCCGCCTCACGCGCATCTGCCTTTTTGGAATAATTTGAATCAGAAAAGATGAGTACATGGGTTACCGTTTTATTGGTAATCATTTGTTCCATAAAGCTATTCTTATCCTGTCCTTCCTTCAAATTCCATACATCTAGTACAACATCAACTCCATCGCTCAACAGTCTCTCCGCCCATTTGATAATTTGCAATTGGTGTTCTGGAGATGACCAGCAATATGAAATGAACACTTTTGGGTTCAATGATACCCCCTCCAATTATTAGCCTAAGATGAAATTCCTGAGAATAGCTCTGAAAAACTTCGGAATCCAAGAAAATTACTTGCTACCGTGGTTGGAAAAATCACATCACCAGCTTCAACAGCTCATCATAACTGTCCACCACTTCATACTTGACGTCGTTGCTGCTGATCATCCGGAAGTGTTCTCAGGACTCCCAATAACTACTCTTTGGGTTTGATGGGGTTATCTATTACTGGTGACTCTACTAAATCCATCAAATCCTTAAAGCTGGTTACAGCTTCATACTTCACGCATTCAGGGGCTATCTTACTGCTGACCTCATCGAAAAACTTATGTGCACAACTAATTTTCTTGTCTTCTATTGGCCGCAAATCTAAACTGGATAAACTCCCTTTTGTTTCAGCAACAAAGTAGATATGTTTGGCAGAACCTTCTAGGAAAACAATAGCCCAGTCTGGATTATAGTCTCCAACCGGTGTCGGTATCAAAAACCCTCTTGGGAGTTTTGCGTATACCACTACCTCAGTGCAAGTATCTAGTTCTTTCACAAAATTTCTCTCAACTTCTGAATCAGTGATTGCGTAGTCATAGATGTGTTTCTTTAGCTTATCGCCGGCGCGAGTAAAGTCTTGCCTTCTTTGGCCAGTGGTAAAAATATCAATATCATGAGTCTCAGAAATCCTATCATAACTCAATCGCTCTATGATCACTGTGGCCTTCTGCTCATTGATAATGCGTGAGCATTCGGTAATAAAGTGTTCGGGGTTCTGTTTAAACTTATCAAATTTCTCGCCCTGAATTTGGCTTAATATCTCGGCGATGGTTCTTCTTGTCAATTGGGTGTTTTCTGAAATCTTACCAAGTAAGTCGTAGAAAACCATAGAATGGATTGATGCATTATGGGTTTCAACAGTTGTTCTTTCCTCTATAAAACCTTCACCATTTTTTAGCTGCACATCAGTTAGCTGATCTACCAAGGCGCCGCTTTGGATGATATATTGTAGTGAAGTCACCGCTAATTCCTTATTCAACGCATGAATGCTATTTTGGATAAGTTCGGATGAATCAAAGTCCACTTGATAAATTGCTTTATGATTGATCCGACTCCAAAGTGCTTTAAACTCCTCTTTTTCGAAGTTTGCATTCAGTGCATTGCTTTTCGGTTTTCGATCATCCTCCATAACCGGCAATTGAGATTCACTAAAGACACTATCCACCAAAGCAAATATTTGCTCCGAATAAGGCAATAGTTCAGGAGGCAGTGGCTTCAAGTTTCCGGCTTTTTTTTCATCTAGATATTTATCTAGAATCTGACGATCTATGTCTACATACCCATTTTGAATTAAGTAATACTCGATGTGCTTTGCCTGATCTGAGGTAATTTCTTGTGTTCCAGTTTCAGTGGAAATTGCTTTTCCAATAAAATAGGCCGCATCCGCTTTAAGTGGGCGTTCTGAAAGAGAAACGTTAATTTCTTGCTGAAGATTTCGAACAAAGTCTCCATAGCTCTCGTTAGCCACAACAGTCAAAATATTCACATCATGGACTGTTACAGGATTATCAGTTCGCTCCCCTTGCTTATTTACGCTTATTCTCAAACCTCGCCCCACCTCCTGACGGCGTGAGATAGTATTGTCTGTGTGTTTGAGCATACACATAACAAAAATATTGGGATTGTCCCATCCTTCACGTAGAGCGGAGTGGGAGAAGATAAAACGTACAGGCTCTTCCAAAGAGAGCAACTGTTCCTTATCTTTCAGAATAAGGTCATAAGCATCTACATCATCTGAATGTCCAGCTTCTTCTCCTCGTTGCCTGACTGCCGGATCTATGAGTCGTTTTGATCTTCTATCGATAGAAAAATATCCGTTGTGTGTTCGCTGGACAGGTATCTTGGCAAGATGCTCCATATAAGCTTCACTGATAAATTGACTTTCCATATATTCTTTTTTCAGCCACTCATACTCTTCCTCGAAGATCCGTGCGTATTCTCCTTGTTCATCTTCTTGCTGATAATCACGGTATTTGGCTACTTCATCAATGAAAAAAAGAGATAGCACCTTGATGCCTTGAGCAAAAAGTACTTGCTCCTTCTCGAAATGTGCCCGAATGGCTTCTCTAATCTGAATCCTACGAATAGTCATCTCCGTAATATCACCTGTTGCGTCTCCCACATTAAGGATATGCCCGTTGGTGAACTCGACTTTATCTTGTTTAGCATCTATCTGGGAAACTACAAACCCACGATATTGATCCAGCTCATTGGACACTGAAAACAGATTTGCCCCTCTTTCCAATCGTTTTACCACTCTCTTAATCCCGTTGTTCTGATGCACTTCCATCTCAATACGAGCCACAGGGGCATTTTTTGAGATCTCAATGGATTCCAAATAGAGGTATGCATTTGTACCAGCCAACCCTTTCACCGATACCCCTCGTACTGCGATCTTCTTAACCAGTTTCTGATTGTAAGCATCCAGAGCATCCAGACGATGAACTTTGTTATGTGTTGTTCTATGTGTAGCCGAGTATCGTAAAATCATCATTGGGTTGAACTGAGGCAATGCATCCATGGTCGCCCTGCCTTCCATCTTTTGTGGCTCGTCCAATATTAGGATAGGGCGATTACTACTGATCACATCAATAGGGCGCCTGCTTTGAAAATCATCCAGTTCCTCATAGATGCGGAGGTTATCGCTTCCAGTGGAGTTGAACGCCTGGATAGTAATAACCATAACGTTGATACCTGCATCTGAGGAGAAACTCTCCAGATGATGCAATTGCTTGGAGTTGTATGCAAAATACCGGATTTTCTTACCATAGGCTTCATTGAAGTGGTCAGAAGTGATCTCTAATGATTTGAGAACCCCTTCTCGGATGGCCACACGGGGCACCATAACGATGAATTTAGTCCACCCGTATTGTTTATTCATCTCAAATATAGTTTTCGTATAGCAGTATGTCTTGCCAGTCCCTGTTTCCATCTCTACATCCAGATTGACTTTACACCCAGCGCTCGTTACTAAGCTGTTTGATAAGGGAAGGTTTTGTCGCCGTTGCACCACGTGTATGTTTGCAAGAAGCTGCTCATCTGTCAGTTGAATAGAATGATTTTTGAACCCTATCTGGTCTAGAAGGGATATTTGCTCCACATCTGCTCGATTTCTCTCTTTACCCTGATCCATTCGGTATTTACTACCAGATTTATTCGCTTGTCCTGCAAAACAATCTATCACCGATTCTACGGCGGCGGTCTGGTAGGGCTGGATTTTGAACTTCAACTTCATACTTCTACTCCTTCCTCTAACGCAGTAATCGGACAAAACGAGAGTATCTTTTCTTCTCCTCTTCTCATATAGACTTGACTACTGTACCTGGAGATATCTGTTTAGAGACCTGCTCTACAGTGATCTTAACCGAATCTGAAGCGAAACCATCGTCTCGAAACACAATACCAAGGGGTTTATGGGAGACAATCTCTTTGACTAATTCTTCGGTGACTCCTTTATCGAAACAAGCAACCAGAACATTATCATCTACAAAGAATACTGTTTTCTCTTGAAGAGATACCTTTCGAATAGGTAATGATAGATCCACTCCCCAATCTAACATTACTTGAAAAAGCAGGTCTTCAGGTGTACGACCTGGTTTAATATTATCTGCAAAATCCTGAAGTTGTGTTTGTTTGATAGCATCCGGTGTGTAGTACACCTCTTTCATGTTTGAGGAATCGACCTTAAGGACACGGAAACCAATATCAAGACTTGAAGAGGAAGAGACTGAGTACGATCTGTTTTCATTATCAAAAAGCCCAGGGTTTTCCTGTTTTTTCTTTTCTGTTTTGGGTTGCAAACTTTCTACTATTGCTTTTCCCGCTTGACGGATACGCTCTTTGCTGATCTCGGTAATTGTCTTGTACCCCGCCTTGTAGGCATCCGACTTCACATCACATAATTCGAGGACTTGAACCATAATGAATTTGCGATTATTGCCATCTTCAGCATTGAGCTGTATAACTGCATGGGCGGTAGTTGAGGAGCCGGCAAAAAAATCAAGAATAATATCAGATCCGTTGCATATGGATTGAATCATCCTTTTCGCTACAGCAAGCGGCTTAGGATTATCGAAAGAGATGCCGAGATTTGCTAATAACGTATCGTCATTTCCCCCATAGTAGAGCAAAGAGGGGACATTTTCATAGATATTTTCTCTTAACAGGTATTTTCTTCTTGGTTGTGTAGACTCATCTACCCCAAAAAGCACTTCGCCTTGATCAATGAGGGCATCCATGCTGTTGTCTGGAAAACGCCATCCCTTCGCTGGAACAGGACAAGGCTTTCCGGTAGTGGGATGAATTAGGGGACGATGCGATCGAGTTTCAGGTCTATCTGGGGCAGCCATAGAAACAGTTTGATAAATTTCACCATTATCATCAATCAAGCTGTAAGCTTTTTCACCACCGCTAAAGGATTGTTCTCCAATCCAATCCCTATATTTTCTCCGAATCTCTTGGGAAACACAACCTGAAGCCTTAATCAATTTTGATACAAAGTCCAGCATTTTTTCAGCGTTTTCTTTTGGTCTCTTTAACTTGCTATTTTTCTTGAAACTCTCTTTATTCTTAGAATAGATGCTTATTAACTCATGTTGTTGAGCTACTCCTATTACTTCACCTTTCGGGTTTCTTTTATCCCATACGATAGTTCCAAGATTATTGGACTCACCATAAATCTCCGACAATAACTTCTCAAGGTTTGGATACTCATTCTCATCTATATGAACTACAATTATTCCCTCTTCACATAATAAGTTCCTTGCTAGTTTGAGCCTTGGATACATCATGGAAAGCCAATCTGAATGAAATCTTCCACTGGATTCTACGTTTGCTACCAGCCGATTGCCCTCTTCGTCCTTCTGATTGGATTTCTTCAGGTAGTTTTCTGTATTCTCAGCGAAATCATCTTTGTAGATAAAATTGCCACCTGTGTTATAGGGTGGATCAATATAGATCATCTTGATCTTACCGAGATAGGTTTCCTGGAGCAGCTTCAGTACCTCCAGGTTGTCTCCTTCGATAAACAAGTTATGGGTGGTATCAAAGTTCACACTCTCTTCTCGACAGGGACGAAGAGTTTTAGCTATAGGTGTATTTGCAACAAACAACGCTTTGCGTTTACCCGGCCAATCAAGATGATACCTCTCTTGTGCCCCTTCTATTATTGATTCGGACAACTCTTGTCGCAACTTGTCAAAATCTACCACAAACCTTAGGTTGCCATCATCACATTTTGCCTCGGTTACACAATCAGGAAAAAGCTCGCGAATATGAAGGATGTTCTCCTGAGCCAGGTTAGTTGAGTGCATTTTCATCTTATCCATTGAGTCCTCCTTTGAAGCTGCTGTGTGATTTTTTCTGAAATTCTTTTAACTGGTGCAAGAGTTCGATCTTGCGGTTGAACTGCTTTTCCTTGCGGATCTTGCTCTCCAGTTTCTGGATATGACGTTCCAGATTCTCCTGCTGGATATCTTTTTCCACCGCTTTCTGAATATCTTCCCCTTCTTCCTGCTGCAACCGTTCTCCTGCAATCTGCTTCAGGAAGGACTCATACAATGTGTCCATCGTCAATCCATCCAGGCTCAGGGTCAGGTCATCGTAGGGGATCCAGTCTGTGGTGTAGTACCGTTCGACCTTGAAGGTCCCAGCTTTCTTCTTGCTGTCCTGCTTGTAACTGATCCATATCTGCCCCTTCTCCTGATACCGCATCACAAAGACCAGATGATAGGGGATCTCTCTGTCAATTGCCACCACAATCTCCTTGCTGATGGTTCTTCCTTTCAGAAGGATCTCCAATACCTCGATCTCTTTCACATGCTTGCCTTCCCTGATGTTGAAGGCGTCCGGTGCCAGTTTGTGCATCCAACGAATGGACTTGATCTCATCCACAAACATCCGCTCCAGAGAGGAAGAGACCTTCAGGTTCTGATAAAACTTCTGCTTGGGAATTGCACGGTCCAGGAGGGTGCTTGGAGGAAAGACCAACATCCTTTCACATCACCACCACAAAGTCGATCAGCTCAAAGTCATCCAGCCCTTTGATGGTGGTTTGAAGAGCGGTGGTGCCTCCCATCTTGAAGAGACTGTCAATCTCTTGTTCCTCATTCACCTGAATGATGGAGGCAATGGTATCTTGGAGCATATCGGAGTACTTCTTCATCTTCCTTCCATCCTCTGTCTCTTCATTGAACTGACGGCACAGTTCTGCAATAGGTTCGGATTTGCCACTGCATAGGTATCGGAGAAGATCCAGGGTTTTCTTGGGTTCCAGATGGTTGGAGATCACTTCTCCTTCATCGGAGATATAGACCATGTAGAAGGGGTGGAGCCGGTTCTGATTCCTGACGTCCACTGCATTGTTGCGGTTCTTGAGGATGAAGATCACACCGGGCGGTATTTCATCTCCTTCAGCAGCCACGATGCCATGCATGCCAAAGGGTGCCTGATCCAGATCCGGATGCTCTTTGATATACCCCAGAAGGTCCATACGGAACTCATTCAACCCCAGATCCATAATGGATACGCCACTGGTCATCTCCTCAATGTCCACTACTTCATTCTGAAGCCGTTCCAGTTGCTGCTGGCGGTATTCCAGATCTCCTTTTTCATCATCTATCGGGTTATCATCTCCGGTAGCTGTCAAGACGGTGGATTTCATTCGTGTTTCCACCTTTGCCTTGAGTTTGATGTACTCGTCCAGGTCCATATCCGGCCAGAAATTGACCAGTTGAATGACCTCGTTCCTGCTTCCGATTCTGTCTATCCTCCCAAAACGTTGAATGATCCGTACAGGGTTCCAGTGGATGTCGTAGTTGATCAGATAGTCGCTGTCCTGAAGGTTCTGTCCTTCACTGATACAGTCTGTACCCACCAGAAGGGAAATATCTGCCTTTTGGTCAGGCATGATCAAGTGTTTGTCTTTGGATAGGGGAGAAAAACAGGTCAGCACAGTATTGAGATCGTTCTTCAGCTTGGGTATGGTGCTTTTGCATCCTTTTCCACCCGTCACCATTGCCGACTCCAGACCAAACTCCGCTTTCAGCATGGCTCCTGCATGCTGGTAGAGGTAGGTTACTGTATCCGCAAAAGCAGAGAAGACCAGCACCTTCTTGTTGCCGGGGTTGATGGGGTTTCTGATCTTGTCTCTCAGGGTGTCCAGAAAGACCTTGAGCTTCAGGTCTTCTTCCGGTGTGATCGGGGAGACGCCTTTGAGCAGATTGTTCAGAATCTGGTGGTCTTGCAGCAGATCTTCTTTCCATGTCAGGTAGTCCATGTCGGCCAGCTCTATCTTGACCTTTTTACCCACAGAAAAGAGTTCGGTGTTCAGGTCGTCCATATCAAAGTCTTCTTCACCCAGGCCCTGTATGTCTATGACCTTTCGGGGGTCAAAGTCCTGGATCTCTTCCAGGGTCTTGTCGATAAATCGGGTCATCCTCTCCAGTGTCAGCCGGAAGGAGTGGACAGAACTTTCCAATCGTTTCATGAGGTTGATCCGCATGAGTGCTACAATCCCACGTTCTCTGTCAGACTGACGGAAGAAGGTGTTGCCCATATCTCTGCCATATCTGGCCTCGTACTTCTCCACTTTGCTGGGCAGGACATACTTTGTGGGAGAGTAAACGGACAGGCTCATGCAAGACAGGGCTTCGTAGATCTCCGTGTAGGTGATTGCATCTTCTCTTTGTGTGAGTTTGCACCGTAAGGAGATGGGATTGTTCCTTCTTGGAAAGGTGCCAATGGCGGTGGTATTGTAGTAACGTTGGATGTGTTTTCGGGATCTTGCCAGGGTCACACTGTCCAATAGCTCGAAGAAGTCAAAATCCAACTGGCTGAGAAGGTTCTCTGTGGTTCGTTGTGCCGTAGGAAGGGCACTCCAGCTGTTGAAGGCCATTTGAGCCATACGGAAGATAGCATCGATGCTGCTTTTGGTATCCAGCTTGGAGTTGATGTTTTCTGCATCCCCTTCATACGCCAGGGCGAGTTGATTCTTCAAGTCGGTGAAGCGGTTGTTGACTGGGGTGGCAGAGAGCATCATGACTTTGGTCTTGACTCCTTTACGGATCACCTGGTTGAGCAGTTTCAGGTAGCGGTTTTCCTTCTCTCCAGCATCTCCATAGGTCTGGCCACCATTACGAAAGTTATGGGATTCATCGATCGCCACCAGGTCGTAGTTGCTCCAGTTGATTCGGTCCAGTGGGATCCCGTTGGAGTATCCACTGGTTCTGGAAAGGTCTGTGTGGTAGAGGACGTCATACCGCAGGCGGTCTGAAGCAATCGGATTGTTCAGGAGGTTGAGTTTGAAGGTGTTCCAGTTGTCCGAAAGCTTCTTGGGACAGAGGACCAGCACCGACTTGTTCCGGTTCTCATAGTATTTGATCACAGCAAGGGCGGTGTAGGTCTTTCCCAATCCCACGCTATCTGCAAGGATACAACCGTTATAGGTTTCCAGCTTGTTGATGATGGCCAGTGCCGCATCTTTCTGGAAATTGTACAGCTTCTTCCAGATGGCACTGTCCTGGAATCCGGTAGCTTCATTGGGCAGGTAGTCCTCGGAGATGTCTTCCAGGAACTCTTTGAAGATGTTGTACAGAGTGATGAAGTAGATGAACTCAGCAGGATTCTCCCGGTAGACGGTGGTGATGCTGTCCACAATCTCTTCGGTGATGTCCTCGAAACGATCATGGTCATGCCAGACCTCTTCAAAGAGCTTGAAGTACTCATGGGTTACCGGTGCCTCTATGCGTGTCACCATACTGGAGATATGGTTTCCCTTCTCACAACCCAGATCAACAGTAGTGAACCCGTTGATGGGTAGGTAGGTATACCGCTCCTTCTCATTCTCCACATTGATAAATCCGCTCATCTGATCCTGGGTGATATTGGTCTTGAAGAAGCCTTTCTTTTCCACCCACTGCGCACACTCTCTGGCAATGGCCTTTTGTGTCAGCTCATTGCGGAGCTTGATTTCATACTCGGTGCCATGGATCGATCTTTCTCTCTTGAGCTGGGGAATGTAGAACTCTCGTTTGGCTTTTCTGGCCTTTTCTGTGGTAAAGGAAGGGGAGGTGAAGATGAAACGCATCTCTGCAATGGAGTCCAATTGCTGCCGAAGTTCCTGGTATGCATAAATGGAGAAGTGGGAAGCTGCAATGGCCACCCGGCTGCCTTTACGGATCGTTTCCTTCAATTCGTCACTCAGGAGATTCTGCCTGTTGTCAATGAATTTCACAAAGGGAATTTCCTCTCTGAAAGCCTCCGTTGACTGTCGAATCAAAGCATAGCGCCTTCGTGCTTTTCTTTGGATTATCTTCTTTCCTTTACTATAGGATACCACATGTTACAAAATAATCCAACACAACAAAACAGGTTTTTTGCGTAGTGCGTTGAGTCAATCAGTAGATAGGTTCCGAAAAAGTGTTTTGCGAGTTTTTAAAGAAACCCCTTACCCCAAATGGCCAGCGAATCAGGGAAAAAAACCCAGAAAAGAGAAAAAAACCAATGAAGAAGCATTCTCAGATAAGAAAGACATCGATCAATCATAAAGGGGAGAAGCATATGACAACAAAAAAAGGATTGCTGGTGATCCTGTCTTTGATCTTGGCCGTGATGGCTTTCGGTGACTATATTTTCCTCGTAGATGGTTCCAAACTTGAGGGAACGATTTTAAGTTTTGGGGAACGATTTGTCGATATCCTTTTGGATAACGGCTATTTGGTCACAGTCAATAAAAACGAGATCGTCCGCCTTGAACCATTGGATTCCGCCCGAAAAGGCGGTGCCCTGATGAGTGAACTTCCCCCGCAACTTGTTTCGGGGGCTTCAATCGGATCGGCAGGTGTGGGGACTCCGGTAGGGGTTTTTGGAGCTGAAGTACCGGTATTTCTGGGTGATCCTGAGCTCGAAATCCGAAAACGGATGCTGATGTATCGTGACAAGATGAAAGATACCTGGGTTGCCACACAGATGTCATTGTTCTTTCCGAGCGCAGGTCATCTCTACACGGGGGAATGGGAGCGAGGATTCCTGTTCTTGGGAGCAAGGGCTGTTTTCGGTGGTTTAGCGATTTGGGGATTCATACCGGTTCCTCAGGTTGATCCCACAACCGGAGATTTTGTCGTTGACCAGAACGACAATCCAATCAACCAACCTCAAAACATGATGATTGGAGCGATCGGGGCCGGGGGTTTTGCGCTGTTCACTATACTAGAGGCCATAGACGCCTATAATTCAGCAGAGCGCTACAACCAACAGTTGCGAATCCGCCTAGGGATTGAACCGTTCGATCCATTCATGTTCCATGCTTTTGGGAGATAGGGGAACCCTAGGGCCTTGTAAAGACGGCAACGATCGATCGGTCTGAGGGGTTGGTTTCAAATGATAAGGTCGTACTGGTGCTGATTATCCCACCTGAACCCGATTCCCAGTGGAGAAAGACAAAACCGGTGTCCGCGCTTGCCATGATGCGCGCGGGACTGTCTTTGCGAACTTGTCTCACCCATTGTCTGCCCCAATTCGTCGAATAGGTCTTTTCCGTGTCCCGGTAGTAATAGACCATTTTAACCAGTCCCGGAAGGCATCCTTGGGGCATCAACCGAACGGAAACTTCAACTGTGCTTACGAGTTCTTCAGGAACTTCGATCGGCGCTAAACCCCAACAACTTGGGTATCCCTCGCGATCGTTTGGATCGGTGCAACCCACAAAAGGAATAAACAAACAACAAGAGACCAATACACCTAAAACTGTGAAGATCACTGTCTTATCTTTTGCCACAATCATTCTCCCTTCTGTGAACCGGGTAAAGAATTTTATCATTCAATGGTGTAAGTTGTACAATGCTTATAGGAACGCAATGTCAAAGGACGCAAAAACGGCTTCCGGACATGGGTCCGGGAGAGCAAGATCCTATTGAAGCTGCGCTTCGCGGTTGAAAAAGGTCCGATAGCCCAAATGGAGCATCAGGATCGTCGATAGGGCAACTGCGCCTAGGATGCCCAGCATGATC